>JAQBZS010000988.1 GCA_027622115.1 Planctomycetota bacterium
GGGTGGAACGACGCTGCTGCTGATTCCGCGAGTCGCTCGGATGTACGATCCCGAAACCGGTGCCAATTTCGGCTGGCTGGTCGCGTTGCTGGGAGCCTACGCGGTGGCCTATTTACCGACGATTGCTTTGGCGAGTTCCCTCACGTTTCGGCATCTGCCGGACCCCGATCGGCAATTCGGATCGATCCGATTGTGGGGCACCGTGGGCTGGGTCTTGGCGGGACTCGTACTTTCAATTTGGCTGGGGCAACGCGAGACCATTGCTTGGTTGGATGCCAACTGGGCCACCGGCGCCGAACTCTTTCGCGCCGCCATCGAGCGACTCCCCGAACAAGACAACGGTGACTCGTTCCGCATCGGAGCGGTGTTGTCGTTCACGTTGGTGGCGTTCTGCTTCACGTTGCCTCCGACTCCACCCGCGAAAGCGGACAGCGAAAGTGCGATCGCGCCACTCGAAGCCGCCAAGCTATTCAAGAATCGCACGTTCTGCTTGATGTTGGCGATCAGTTTTCTCATGGCGGCCATCGTGCCGACCTACGCCTTTGCCGCTCCGAAGTACCTTGTGCATCTCGGATTCGAAAGCGATTGGGTTCCCGCCGTGATGACCATCGGGCAGGTGTCCGAATTCCCCGCGCTAGTGCTGTTGTCCGCGTGTTTGTCGCGATTCGGGATGAAGGCCACGTTCGCGATCGGCATGGCGGCATGGCTGGCACGCTACATCGTGTTCGCGCTGGACAGTCCCATGTGGCTGATATTGGTCGGAGTCAGCCTGCACGGAGTGTGTCACGTCTTCCTGGTGATCGTGATTCAGTTGTTTGTCGATGAACGCTGCCCGGAGGGGGCCAAGGCCAGTGCTCAGAACATCTTTGCATTCCTCACAATGGGGATTGCCTTGCCGATCGGGTTTGTCGCCAGCGGGCTCTTGGGCAGCTATTGCCAACTGAGCGATCCGGCGTCCGCCGACTACGCATTCTTCTTCCTGGTGCCGGCGGTCATCATCTTGCTGTTGCTGGTGATCTATCTGTGGGGGTCAAACAAGCTAGCCCTGGGTCGCGCAGCGCACCCTGAGTTAACGACCAAATCCCAGAATGAACCCGACGGAGTTCCACACCAATAGGGTAGGAACGGTCGATTGGGTTCGACCGCCTTCCCTCCGAACCGCACGTGCGGTTCGGGTCTGCATTTAGAAAACGGTAGGTTCAGGGAAATCATTCCAAGGCGGAGTCAAGCTGCCGGACTCCACAAACGAGCCGGCGATCGCGAAACCCAACCGCTACTTGCCGGCGGTTGCTTGCGCGGACTTGTAACCCGGAGCGGCGATGAAATTCGTGATCACTTTCCCGTCGTCCAGATTCCAGACTCGCACTTCGCCATCGAAGCTGCCGCTGCCGATTCGCTTGGCGGTCGGGTTGATGGCCACCGAGTACACCCAGTCGGCATGACCCGTCAGGCTGAAGAGTTGCTTGCCGTCGGCGATGTTGTGCAGCCTTGCCGTATTGTCGGCACTCGAACTGGCGACTCTGCCGTCCTTCGTTACTTGGATCCGAAAGACTTCGTTGCCGAAACCGCCGATGGCGCGGACCTGCTTGGCGTCCGTCACGTTCCAAACTCGAATGTTTTTATCGGCACCACTTGTGATGGCTTGCTTGCCGTCGGGGCTGAAGGCCGAGCCGAACACGGAATCGCCATGTCCGTTGTAGGTCACCAGCGATTCGCCGTTGACCGCGTTGAACACCTTCGACGTCTTGTCGCGGCTCGCGGAAACCAGCTTGCTGCCGTCGGGAGACCACGCCACATTCATGACCCAATCCGCATGGTCCTCGATCAACACAATCTCTTCGCGAGTTGCCAGATCGAACACTCGGATGCCGCGATCGGCTCCACCGCAAACAATCTTCTTGCCGTCGGGACTGAACGCGACGGAAAACATCGAATCGCCGATCGTGATCAAATCTGCAACCTGCGTCCCATCGGCCGGGTTGAACAGTTTGACTTCGCCCATCTGTCCCGGCGTGCCGGCGGCAACTGCCATCAGTTTGCCATCCGTGCTGAATTCGAGGTCATGCACACGTTCGGCCACGTTGCCGATGCGGCGGATCAATTTGCCGTCCGCGGGATTGTAAACGAGGACTTCGTGGTAGCCGGAAGTGGCGAGTTGCTTGCCATCGGGGCTGAAGGCGACGGCCGTTACCGGAATCGCCACGGGATAAGTGACGGGGGCCGGCGGGTGATCTTCCTTGGGCATGATGCGAATCAGTTGGCCGTTCGGATCGACTCCCGCGTTGAGCTGGGCACCATTGACAATCCACTTCTTGACGATGGCGATTTCGTCCTTGGTCAGCGGATCGGCATCCTTGGGCATCGATCCGTCGTCGATCATGATGTGGACCAATGACGAATCTGCATCCTTGGCGATCACGCTGTCACCCGATTCGCCACCCTTCATGATGCCGGCGAAGGTCTCCATGTTGAACCGACCCTTGGCCGTGCGAGCGTTGTGACACGCCAGACATCGCTTGGCGAAAATCGGCGCGATCTTGTGCGAGAACGACACCAACTTTCCAAGTGATATCCACGCCGCCTCGGCCGTCCGTGCTTTCGCCAGCCACGCCTCGTGAGTCTGTTCCTTGGCGGCTTCGGCTTTGACGACGTTCGGTTGATGCGACTTGATTTCGGCTTCCAACTTCGCCACGTCCTTTGGCCCTTGATCCTTGTCGATTTTGGCTTGATTGATCGGGTCTTCGATTTTCTTCAAAGCTGCGACGGCGTCCCCAAGCGCTTTATCGGCTTTGGCCAATTCGTCATCCGCGACCTTTGCAGCGGCGGCTGTTTTCGTCACGTTTGCTTCGGCGGCTGTCACTTCGCTCAGCTTCTTGGCCAGATCGTCGGCTGCCGCCTTGGCGGAGTCGGTGACCTTTTTGGCCAGATCGGCGGTGGCTTTTTCTTTGTCGGTGCCCTTTGCGGCGGCGGCGGCTTTCACGGCTGCTTCGACGGCTTTCTTCTGCGTGTCGACAACTTGCTGCGCGGTCGCGACAAGCTTCTTGGCGGCAGCCACGGCGGCAACCGCATCGGCGGCGGCCTTTTTCACCGGTGCATTCTTCGTTTCGACCGCTTTCTTGGCGGCTTCGGCCTTGGCGACCGCATCCTTCGGCGGCTTCAGTTTCTTGTCAACATCCGTCAAGGTTCGCTCGGCCCGCGCGATGTCCGACTTGATCTTCGAAACTTGCCGCAGCAAGTCGGTGAGTTTCGCGTCAGCGGTTTGGAACGCTTTCTCGGCCGCGTCTTTGATCGCCTTCGCCGCGTCGGCT
>JAQBZS010000989.1 GCA_027622115.1 Planctomycetota bacterium
GGTTCGGGTCGGGTTCCATCGGAATGATGCGAAACCCGCCGGATTCCGAAAACCGCTGCAGCTTCAGCAATGCGTCGGCGAGATTACTGATGAACGACTCGGCCACGTCCTTGTTGCTTTGAAGGATGAGGTTGCCGCCCATGATGTCCAAAGCTTCCGCCAGGCGTTCCGCGTCTTGGGGGGCTACGTAGGATTCCTTCTGGTAGTACTCAATCGAATGCTCGGACAACCAACCGATTTGCAGTGCCCACTCAACGATTTCGAACCAAAAGTCGGCTCCAATTACGAAGTCACCACCTGATCCTTCGAGTTTCAGCTTCTGCTCGACAGTGTCCATCCCAGCTCCGTCGCGATGCGTGCGTAGACCGCGAGTGATTCTGGTGATTCACCTGCCGCCCGCCAAGGCACTTGTCGCGGTTTCCAGAATCGCGCGCGATTCCACGACGCATTCGACAAGGATTACTTCTTTTCTTGCTTTGGATTGCGCCGCTTGAGGATCCCTTCCAGCTTCTTGGCTTCGGCCTTGAGGATCGCTTCGGGAATTTTCGCGGGCTCCACCTTGGAGCGATCCAGTTTGTCGCCTTCTCCAAGGGTCTTCAGCTTGATGGCTCGATACCACACCGGGTCGCCGTGGTCTTGCAGGCTCAAGTTCGCTCCACGCGCCGCGAGTTCGGCTCCACGCTGACGCAGCAATTCCACGTTCCACTTCCAGCGTTCGTCGGCATAGTCGAAATCAATGACTTTCTTGCCGTTGAGCCAATGCTGCACCACCGTGCCTTTGCAGACGACCTTGCCCGAGTTCCACTCGCCCACAGGGTTGGTTGCATCGTGAGACGGTGCCATGCAGAAATACAGCGACGCGGCGCTGGTGCGAGGATTCTTGCCGTCGGCATGCACTTTGTTGTCCAGGATTTGGTACTCGTATTGGCCCGGACGATAGTAGACGCCGCTGTTGCTTCCCTTGCCGACCTTCCATTGAAAGCGCAGTTCAAAGTCGTTGGGAATCTTTTTCGCCACATACGAAATCCCGCCGCCCCCGCTCTTGCGAGTCATCGCCCCGTCTTCAATTGCCCAATTGCCCTTCTGCTGCCACCCCGCGAAGTCCTTGCCGCCGAAGAGGGCCTGGAATCCGGCTGACTTTTCTTCGGCCGTCAAAATGTTGGGGTCGTCGGCCACCAGTCTTGTCGATGTGAATAAGCCCGCGATGGCCAGCAGCGTCACAACTTGGATGTGCATTTCGATTCCTCGTAAGAGTCGTTTCGGAGTGAGCGATCAACGGGGCTGTTGAATAACGAGGGACTATCTTCCCGATGTTGAACTGAATGCGTTTTAGGACCTGGGTGCTTCGAGATTCAAGGTAGGGCGTGTCGAGGTCGTAGACTGTGGTGCATCGTAAGCAAGTCAGCAAACGAGTGCGGGAAGGAACAGGAAAGGAACTATGTCGATCAAATATTGAGCGGTAGAATCAATGGCTCCTGGAACGCTCCTGGAACCTCTTCTTCGCCGCCAACAAAACGATTCTTCATTCGTCGGCTGATTCTTCATTCGTCGGCTGAAGTTAGAAAGAATGATGGGTTGACATGACGACGAACACGGAACTCCAAGGCATGATCGTGGCTGGACGAATCGAACTGGATCTGCCGGTCGAACTTCCTGACAGTTCACGAGTGCACCGCCATCAATACCCATCGAGATGTGACAAACTCGAACGAAGGAGACTCAACATGGTGTCGTTTCGATCGCAAATCTCCAGCAGCGCATTGTTCGTCCTGTGCGTCACGTTGTGCTTCCTGTCCCCAGGACATGCTCAACCCGAAGCCAATTCGCCGGCTCCAGCCACGCTCTTACCGGAGCAGTCGGTTCTCTACCTGGGGTGGAATGGCAATGCGGCACATCGCGAGACCTTCGAGCAGACGGCCGCGTATGACGCGTTGTATCGGACGGGGCTGATTGACGTTCTGAAAAAGGGGCTCAACTTCGCGCTGCTCCAAGGTGGACTCGGCGAACAAGCCGACACGGTCAAGGGCGGGCTTACGAAAATCATGGACAACGGGTTTTCGTTTTCCGTGGCGCTGAAGTCGGTTGACGCCGTGCCGGTGCCGCTGCCGATGGCGACCGTTGTGCTGCATCGAGCGGGCGACCTGGAAGACGCCGTAAGCGGATTCGTCAAACGAGCCGTCGAAGGCGAGTTCACGACAGCCGACGTCGCGGGCCGCAAAGTCACTTCCGGAATGCTTCCCACGCCGATGCCGATGCAACTCGGCTGGTGGAAAGAAGCCGATCATCTCGTCATTACGGTGGGGCCTGGAGCCGTCGATTCCGCGATCGCGGTCGCGACCGGGAAGGCTCCGAACGTGACCAAGAATCCGCTCTGGAAACAAGACGCGACGAAATCGAACTTCGAAGTCACCACTGCCAGTTGGTTTGACATCGGGGCGCTCAGAAGTGCCTACGGCGAAATCCCGCTACCGATCCCCGACGTCAAACCGCTCACCATCAACAGAATCTTGCAGGCAGTCGGTCTCGACAAACTGGACGTGGTCACCGCCCGCAACGGCTACAAAGGCCGGGCCATTTGGTCGGAATCGACGGTCGCGTCACGTGGACCCAAAACGGGGCTCTTGGCGTTCGCCGGTCAAGAACCGATGACGCTCGACGATCTGCCGCCGCTGCCCTTCGAGACCAACGGATTTGCGGCCGCCAGCGTGAATTGGTCCAAAGCATTCGACAACGGGGTTCAGATCGCGAAAGACATCGCGTCGCTCGGTCCCCCGGAGGCGGTCGCTCAAGTTGAACAGACGTTGGCACTGTTGCCTGCCTTGCTGCAATTCGATCCGAAGAAGGAGTTGCTGGATTGTCTTGGGAATGTGGTCTGCTTCTATGGTGACCCGCGTCAATCGTTTCTCGGCATTGGAGCTGGATTGGCCATCTCGGTGAAAGATCCCGTCCAACTGCGAAAGACGCTCCAGTCCGCGACGCGCCGGTTGATGGAGACGGTTCCTGGCTTCGGCGTCAGTCCGACGGGTCTCTCGACCCGCATCACCAAGAAACACGGCCGTGACATTGTGGTGTTCGAAATTGGCGGCGGCTTCATCAACCCCGCATTTGCCGTCGATGACAAGTGGCTGATTATCGGGTTCATTCCTCAAACGATCGAAGCGTTCTTGCTGAGGCTGGAGAATCAGGCCAAGGGCTCGCACGTCGGTTTGGCGACGTGGAAGCCGAGCGCCAGCTACGAACGGGCGTTCGCCGAGTTGCCCAAAGAGTTCGTGTCGATTTCGGTTGTCGACCCGCGCAAAACGT
>JAQBZS010000990.1 GCA_027622115.1 Planctomycetota bacterium
CGATATGGGATGCGGCACTACGAAACGCAGCACCCGCAACTCTATAATTTCCGCAATGACTTGAAAGACTTCTATCAATTCGAGGGTGTCGAAATGGTCTACACGGTTGACGATTACGAACGCGAGTCTCGTGAACGAGTGCCCTACGAAGTGCGCATGGCACTCATGAAAACGCTGTCTCCCGCGGATCGGTTGAAAGATCTGTCTCCGGAGGATTGGTTGAAAGACATGTCTCCCGAGGATCGACGGGCACTCATGAAAACGCTGCCTCCGGAGGACCGGCTGAAAGATCTGTCTCCTGCGGATCGGCTGAAAGATTTACCGGACGATGTGATCGAGCAGATACTTCAACAGCGAAGAAGCCAAGCTCAAAAATCCAGCGAGAATGTTGCGATCGAGAACGATGCCACGACCCACGACGAATCTTCCTCGGATTGATTCTCGCAATCGTGGATCAAAGCCCCGCCTGAAAGGCCTCTTTTATTCTGTTCGCGGTGGATCGTGGCACATTTCGTAGCCATCACTTTGTAGTCGCCCAACAAGTCGAGACGAATCAATCGGTGAACGGGCTTCATCACACGGAGTGTGATGGCTACGAACGTGCCATATTTCAACGCATAACAATCCTGGGGACCAAGATGGTCTCCGTTTCTTGCGAAATCGGATGCGCGGCTGCACGAACGAATGTCGATCTTTGAATGGGTCGGCTTTCGTCAGGTTCACTTCGAGCATCCGGTTATGTCACGTGCCATTCAAAACGCTGGAAGCGGTGTCGACCGTCAGCAAACGCTGTCGCAATTGTCTCGGCAAATTCGAGGCATGGAACGCTCGACCGTCCACAAACAACAGCGACTCCATGATGCACCGACTGCGATCAGCACCGGGATCAACGCGCTGGATCAAACGCTGCCCGACGGTGGCATTTTGCCAGGATCGGTGTGGGAATGTTTGGCGGTTGGTGACGGCAGCGGAGCCGGAACAATCTCCCTGGCCGTGGCGGCGCATGTGATGCGCCGGCATGCGTCGCAAGGCGAATTGGTCATCGTCGACCGGCATCGCGAAGTCTATCCGCCTGCGTTGGCGTCGTGGCGAATTGCTCTTGAACGCACGGTCGTTGTCCAGCCAGGTGATTCCCGAGAAGCGTTGTGGGCCTTGGAACAAGCGATGCGCTGCCGAGGCGTTGCCGTCACGATTGGGTGGATCGATCAGATGGCCAACCACGCTTACCGCCGGTTGCAATTGGCGGCTCAACGAGGTGGTGGCGTGGGCTTGCTGATCCGATCGGCAAGGTTTCGACGATCGACGTGCTGGGCCGATGCCCGCTTGCTGGTGAGTGGCAGGTCGAGAACCATGAGCCATGAGTCGCGAGTCCAGTTCCCATCGAAAGATTGCCGACTTGAGACGACACAGGACGCCCCCGGCTTCCGACGCTTGACTCTCGACCTGATTTCGTACGGGCATGGGAGCCTGGCACGACCTTCCATTGAAGTGGAGCTTGATGACCACACGGGTACTGTGCGTGAAGTTCCCCGACTGGCCGGTGCAGCGCGTGCTGGCTGAGCGGGAAACGGACGTTCCACCTCCGATTGTGCTGTATCGCGCGTCGCCTCAAGGCGGGCTGAAAGTTTCGGCGTGTTCGGACACGGCAACCGCTCTCGGCGTGTTCACAGGCATGACGCTCGCGGAAGCCAACGCCTTGGTCAACAGCCAACGCCCAGCGTCGAGTCGAACAATGCGAGCCGAAAAAGAATGCGACTCCAAGCCCGCAACTCCGGACTCAAACGACACAGTTTTCGTCGAACACGATCCAGACGCGGACTTGCGAACACTCAAGGCACTGGCCGTGGATTGTCAGCGATTCAGCCCATTGGTGGGACTGGATTCCGATCGATCGTTGGCGCCGTCGAAGTCCGCGCGACGGACCTGGGCCGCCGAGCACGAGCAGAACAGCTTGCTGCTCGACATTAGCGGTTGTGCTCATCTGTTTGGCGGCGAGTCTCCGTTGGCCGAATCGCTGATGTCGTGGCTGGCGTCGCGGGGCTACAACGTCGAGGTCGGTTTTGGCAACACGGTCGGCGAAGCCTGGGCCGTGGCTCATTACGCGGCCGAATTCGACAACGCGACCGGATCGCCGACTGTGGATTTGGGCGAACTGCCCATCGAAGCGCTGCGGATTTCGTCAAAGGTTGCGGTCGCCTTGCGCGAGTTCGGTGTAAAGCGAATTCAGCAACTGCAAGCGTTGCCACGCAAGAGCCTACCATCCCGATTCGGCAAGGAAGTCTTGCAGCGTCTGGATCAAGCCTTCGGTCGCATGACGGAAGTCATCGTGCCGGAACGCTTCGCCGCCCCGGTGCATGCCGAGTGGATCTTCGAGTACCCGACGTCGCATCGCGAAACCATCGACACCGTCATCCAACGGCTGTTGCGCAACGTGACCGAACAACTCGTGCCACGCTGCGAAGGCGTGTTGCAGTTGGAATGCCGTCTGTGTTGCAGCCCCAGTGAAGCCGAACCGAAACCGGCCCCTGTCGTGGTTTCCGTCGGCGTTGTGGAACCGACGCAGTCTGCCGAGTTGTTGTTCGAGATGCTGGATCTGCATCTCGATGCCGGCCTCATTCGCGTCGGCGACCGCACGGGCGCCAGGATCACGGACATCTCGATCACCACGACGGCGACGACCTCGATCAGCATCCAACAACGGCAACTGTTCGAAACCGACCCGGCTCGCGACGAGTCTCGTGAGCTGTCCGGTTTGTTGAATCGTTTAAGCAATCGACTGGGCCAAGCATCCGTGCTGAGGCCTCGGTTGCTGCCGGATGCTCAACCGGAACTCGCCTTTCAGTACACGCCGCTGGTCGGTGGATCGTCGGTTGCCGCCGGAACAGTCGAGCCCACGAGACGGCCACCCGGTCCACGCCCGCTGCGTCTGATGTCGGTGCCCGAGCGTATCGCGGTCGAAACGTCCGATGTCGGCGTCCCACAGCGGCTCAAGCTGGGGCGTCCCGGTTGGCAAGGCCAGGTCCAGCAAACCGCCGGCGATCCCATCACCCACGCGTGGGGGCCGGAACGCATCGAGACCGGTTGGTGGCGTGGTCGACAGATTCGCCGAGACTACTATCGAGTCGAAATCGCGAGCGGCGAACACTTCTGGATCTATCGTGACCGCGAGTCACGGGATTGGTTTTTGCACGGAGCGTTTGAGTAGCGGGCTCGTTGAACCGTCAGCCGAAGGCGTAAGAACGCGTGCAAGAACTACTTCCTAAGTCTTGGGTGGATGGTGTAGCTCCAGTTTGGGCAGTC
>JAQBZS010000991.1 GCA_027622115.1 Planctomycetota bacterium
TTCTCGCCGGATGCGTAATTGCATTGTCGAGTCCAGTAGGTTGAAGTGATCCTTGCCTGGGTAGATGTCGACCACCGCATCGCTCTTCAGTTTCGCCAGCGATTCCTTCAGGCGGATCGTGGCACCTTCGAGATAGAAGGTGTCCATGTCGCCCATGAAGACGTGCAACTTGCCCTTGAGCTTGGGGCCGAGCGTCTTCCAGTTGCGTTCCAAGATGAGGCGAATGTCGTACTTCTCCCACGTCTTGGCGACTTCCGTGTTCACGGCACCCGTCTTTCGGTCCCAAACCAAGCTTGGTTTGCCGTCCTTGCCGCGAGGGCTGAATGTGGCCTCGAAACTGTGCAACTGACCGCCGGGGCCGAGTACCCATTCCATGTCGGCGAAGCCTCGATACCACAACATCACTTGGCCGCGAACACGCGCCAACGGTCGGCGTTCCCCCTGGCCATCAACGTACATGTTCTCTCGCGGCCGATAGAGATCGATCCGTTGAAAGTCGTGAAAATCGACGGGGTCCGGAGCCGTGCTCCACGTTCCCGCGAAGTGATCGGGGTAAGCCACCTGAATCCACAGGCTGCTCCAACCACCCGACGAATGACCGGTCAGAAATCTCGCAGTCGGCTTGGCGATGCTGCGGAATTCGCGATCCAACGCCGGAATCAATTCGTCGATCAGCGCTTGCCCGACCGGGCCGTTGTTGGCCGAGTCCGCGAAGACGTGGTGCCCGAGCGGGCAACTGGGGTCCAAAAGGACTCGCAGGAATTCGACGCCGTCACGATTCTTTTCTTGAACGGGCTCATTGCGAACTCCGCGATGGTGCGTGCCGCCGAATCCGGGAATGGTGAAGATTGTCGGGTAGCGTCGATTTGGTTCGTCAAAATAGCTGGCCGGCAAAATCACCGCAGCCGCCATTTCGACGTCGCGTCCATGAAACTGACCGAGGAGCTTGGACTTGATCTGCAGCAGTTTGGTCCATTTCGACTCCTTGAACTTCGTGGCAGTAACGAGTTTGGTCACCATTAGTTGCACGGGCTTGTCGGCCGGCTTGTCGAGTTTGACGACGGTTCCATAACCGTTGCCTTCGCCGACACCGATTTCACGATGATACGGATTGAACCGCATGACGGCTTGGACTCGATAGCCGGCGAAGTCGAGCTTTTTGAAGGCTTCCGGGTAGGCGATGACGTCCTTGGATGAGTCGTCAAACGTGACGGCTTCGCCGGGCTTCAATCCTGTGACGTCCTTGGCGGCAAACAATTCGGGCTGAAACCAACTTGGCCCTTGCCGTGGTTCGCGGTTGGCCTTGGTAAAGATGACGTAGACGCGGCCGGTGAACGGTTCCTGGCGAACTTGCTCGGAAAAGCTGACGTCAAAAGACCAACCTTCGGCGCATACGTCGAATGAATTGGCGAGTAGGGTCGTGATTCCAATCACGAGCGAAGCGAGGTTCCGGCGAAAGTGAGGCATGTTGGTTCTCACGCGAAAAGTGGTGATCTTCATCGGGATTGTCGTGGCTGGCGTTGATGGGGTCGGGAGTCAAAAGTGTCCGGCACAAACTTCGCGAACTGAATTATTCATCCCGAAGGGGTCAAACAACAAAGCACGACATCTGAGGTGATTTCAAAGGTGTGTGAGGAAGTTTTATGCATTTTGGAGAGCTTTCGACAGCGGGCTGCCGGACTTGACCAAGGACTCGATGTGGCGAGATTCATCCAACCCCGAATTCGGCCGAGCGACGTGACTTGCCAATCGTCGCTCGTCAGCCCGAAAATGACGTGGTCAATCGTTTTGTCCTCTCAAACTCAACCGAGGCACTGCCGTGCTATCGATCTTTGATGCCAACGACCGCTGCAATCGACGCGCCCTGTTGTCGGCCGGCGGTTTGGGATTCGGTGGGCTTTCACTGGCAAATCTGCTCGCGGCGAAATCACTGGCTGGAAGCGGGGACAAGCCGATCTCCACGGGAAAGTCGGTGGTGTTCTTGCTGCAACACGGCGGGCCGACGCAATTCGAGACCTTCGATCCCAAGCTGGATGTCCCCGACGGAATCCGCACGGTCGGTGGCGTCACTCGGACGTCCGTCCCCGGTCTGACGCTGGGATCCACGTTGCAGCGGATTGCGAAGCTCGCGCATCGGCTGGCGATCGTGCGGTCCTACACCACGGGAAGTGCATCGCACAGCATCCGTCCGCTGATCAGCGAGGCGTCTCGGAAGGCGAACATCGGATCGCTGTATTCTCGCTTGGTGGGTGCGAACAACGCGGCATCCGGGATGCCGACCAACGTCACGCTGTTTCCGAATTCCGTCGAGCCCACCGCGCTCGGCCCGGATCTGCGATTCGGCAAGTTCAGCCAAACCGGCGAATTCGGCAGTGCCTTCGCCCCGTTCGCGCCGGGCGGCGGATCCGAGTTGCAAGCCAATATGAAACTGGCGTTGCCCGCCGATCGATTTGATGATCGTTGCACGCTGCTCACGGCACTCGATCGACTGCGTGAACGTGTTGACCAAAGCGGCATGATGGAGGGACTCGACAAATACCGTCAGCAAGCGTTCGAGATGGTTGTTCGCGGCGTGTCGGATGCGTTCGACTTGTCGAAGGAAGATTCCGCCACGCTGGCTCGGTACGACACACGGCAATTTGTGAACGAAACGAGTTACGCCGATAAGTCGAACGGCAAGTCGTCGCGGCGGTGGTATCAGAACAACGCTCTGACGTTGGGTAAGCAATTGCTGTTGGCTCGGCGGTTGTGCGAAGCGGGATGCGGTTTTGTGACGGTCGCCACGCGTTTCGTGTGGGACATGCACGGCGACGCGAACAACTTGGGCGTCTCGCGCGGCATGCAAGCCGTGGGGCAACCGTTCGATCATGCGGTGTCGGCGTTTATTGAAGATTGCGAGGCCCGTGGTTTGAGCGACAAGATTCTGTTGGTGTGTGCCGGCGAGATGGGCCGCACGCCGCGAATCAACAAGAACGCCGGACGCGACCATTGGGCTCGCCTGGCTCCACTCATGTTGTACGGCGGTGGGATCACGGACGGGCAAGTGATTGGCCAATCGACGCGTGACGGCGGCGAGCCATTCGCCGACGCGGTGGATTCCGAGAACCTCATCGCAACGATTCTGCGTACGTTGCTGGATATCGCCGAACTCCGGCTTAAGACCGGGTTGCCGCCGGATTTGGTCAGATTCGTCACGACGGGTGATCCCATCCCGCGATTGTTTTCGTGAGTGTGCGGGCACGCAGCGGAATTTTGCTGACGCTACCGTTTTCTATGTGCTGAGACCCCGGCCTG
>JAQBZS010000992.1 GCA_027622115.1 Planctomycetota bacterium
CCCGCCGCATCCGTGGCCAACAATCGATCGGCCTCGGAAAGCCGCCGTTGGACATAACTGACGTCCAACAACACCCGCGACTGCACGAAGCTCGTTTCAGAAAGTGCCACACCATTTTGTCCGGCAGCAGCCGCTTGCCGTTTGGCCTCAATCACGGGTTTCAAGAATTGAATCCGCGTCATGCCCTGGAATAGCGGCACATTCGCTTGCTGAACCCGGCGATCATCTTCGTAAACGACCTTCCCGGCGCGATCGCGCACGGTGGTATGGATCGTGGTCACCGGCAACACGCCGCGAATCACACCGGCAAGTTGCAAGCCCTTGTCGATCGCAGTCTGGGCTCGCGATTGGTTGCTTGCATCAATCCACAACCGAGCATCATTGATCTGCGTGATCAAGTGCGCGGCCAGATGCGAGATCTGGTTGATGTCTTCGGCATTCAGTTCGCCGGAAGTGACCCGAGTGACGCGCGTCGTCATGCCCGTGGTCGAATTGGCGCCTCCAATCTGCAAACTCTGCCCGCCGTTTGAACCTTCAACGCGAGGCGCGGGCTGGGCGTTGACGGAATTCGTCAGCGACCCACCGAGGGCCAGACACGTTGCGATGGTTCCCACAAGCACCCTGAAACCGTGACTTCTCTTCATTGGCGACTCCATTCTAAGAAACTGGCTTTCGTCGATTCCGGCAAACTGACCCGGTCGACTGACGAGCGCGATGCAACGCAATCTGCGTGCCAAATGTGTAGACCACCCGGATACCGTGCAAAGGGTCAACGCTCGGCCAGTATTGCGAGTCCGAAGCGGGTCACGTTGAGCAAAAAGTGCCTGCGCGGATAGTTGTCGACCTAAGCTGCCAGTCCGGTGGGCGGGGAATCGAGAACCCCGACGACCGATTCGAACGGCCAACCGCCTGGCGATTTTTTCAAGAATCGCGGGCTTCGAGCGTGACCTGAAGCACGTCGTTACCGGCTTCAATGGCGGTCAAGAGGGCTGTCGATGGAGCCTGATCCAATTGCAGCGTGCAGCATGCGGCACTGGCTCCGTCGAAAATCGTGTTGTCCATTTCCTCGACGTTGACTCCCTCTTCGCGAAGTGCATCGAGCACGCCGGCAATCACACCGACTCGGTTGAAATGCCGCACCACCAGCGAATGCGTGGCCGGCGACCGAGCACACAAATTGACGACGTTTGCCGGGCGACCGGTTTCGCGAAACGAGCGTACGATCCGCACGACTTCGTCGGCGATTGCCTGCGAAGCTTGTTCGGTCGACGCACCGATATGCGGAGTCGCCGTGACCAGTTGCGCGAGTCCGCTGTCGAGAAAATCGGCCGTGCCGTCGGCAGGTTCGTCGGCGAAGACGTCCAATCCGACGCGCAAGTTCTTTTCGGCGATCGCGAGCTTCAACGCCGCCGTGTCGATGATGTCGCCACGCGACGTGTTGACCAGGATCGATCCCGGTTTCATCTGCGAAAGAAACTCGGCGTCCACCAGACCGACCGTGTCCTTGGTCGCCGCGAGATGCAACGAAACCGCGTCGGACGTTCGGGCCACATCCAGCGGAGTGGGTGCGAACTTGATGCCCAGTCCGTCGGCGATTTCCGGAGTCAAACTGCGGCTCCAAGCCGTCACACTCATTTCCAACGCGATCGCTCGGCGAACAACCGCGCGGCCGATGGTGCCCAGTCCAAGGATGCCCAGCCGACGGCCTCGTAGCCCGGCTGCCTTGCCGAATTCCTTTTTCCGCCACTGCCCGGATCGCATCGCCACGCCGGCATCGACGATCCGCCGATCGCAGGCGATGAGCAATCCGATCGCCAACTCGGCCACGGCGTCGCTGTTCTTGCCGGGGCAGTTCGTGACGTAGATGCCGCGTGAACTCGCGGTTTCCACGTCAATCGTGTTGACACCCGCGCCGGCTCGAATGATCAACGACAAATGCGCGGCGAGATCGATCGTTGCTGAAGTGACCTTGGTCGACCGCACAACCAGGACATTCGCGTCACCGATTGCATCGGGCAATTGTTCTTCCGACAAGTCCGGCTGAAAGCGAATCTCAGTGTGCGGATCGGCCAATTGCTGGACCGTGCTGTCGGAGAGCTTATCGGCAATCAAGATGCGCATGGTGGTTTCCCGATTTCGACGAGGGACGCCACGAGTATCGATCGTTGGCGGGGCGCATTGTGTACATCAGGATTCGAACTCGCCTTGTCGAGGCGAACGAATCGACACGTCGCGAACTTCTGTTGCTGTTGGTATCGCGGATCGAAGTTGACGAGGACGAGATTCGAATTGTGTACAAGGTGAATGCTCACCCTTTTCCCCCAAGCCTCGCTAGGCGGCGCTTTGTTATTAGATTCGTTGAGGTGTTGTCAAGCCCCCCGGTGCAAACCGTGAACATCTCGCAAACTATTATACTTCAACGGCTTACGGCACTTATTTCAGCGAAAGTGGCGCTGTCCAATTCGGCTTGCCGCTGCCTGTTCTGTCCGGAATCGAAGCGTCCAAAATCAATGGAGCACGCGAAAAGAAACGGCAAGCATTCGGGCTGACGGCACACTGACGGAAGGTGCGTGGGAATCACCGACGGCCATTGATGTTTCACCCAGCGGAGTAATCGCCGTCGCTGGACGAGTTGCCGGACCCGACGGAACGCAAGCCGAATTCGATCCGTACAACGACCATGCCGACGGTCCCGACATTCGCACGATGAATGGTCAGTCACCACCAATCATGAAATGCCATAAACGAGCAGGGTTGCCCCAATCGCCGCCGCGTTCGCGAGCATCGTCGACCAGACACAGCCACACGTCCGAAGTAACGCAACCGCGCAGGCTTGAAGTTTCACCGTCAGTCACAAGCACGTGTGATTTCGCTGCTCATACGGCTCCAATTGACGGTTGGGTTGAAGAAACGTGCAACAGTTTGACAAGCCCACTATCATGACCAAGCGTCCGTTCAATCGATTCACCGTCGGAGGATGGCGAAGCAAGTCCGGCACCCAAAAGCACGGAAAAAGATTCCAAAACTGATCGGAATCCCGGCAACAACTCGCAGGCTCGGTCAGAGAACTACCTTGTCAGACAGAGGCCTCAGCAGTACGAAAAACACTGTCGGACCAACACTTGGTCGAAACTTTCTAACCACCACTTTTCTGGGAGACGGCACGATGGCAATGGACACTTTCATTAAGATCGACGGGATTGAAGGCGAAGCACGCGACAAGGATCACGGGAAAGAAATCGACGTTCTTTCTTGGTCTTGGGGTTGCACGCAAAGCGGTTACGCT
>JAQBZS010000993.1 GCA_027622115.1 Planctomycetota bacterium
ACAAACGCCGACACACGCCAGCGACAAGCATGGTCAACACTCTGCCATGTTGTGCTCGCCGCCAATGAATTCATCTATGTGCGGTGAGGATCGAATAAGGCGAAAATTGCAAGACGTATTTTGACAATGATCATATTTGTGACAAGCCGCAGAGCGGCAACACCATTGTGTCGCGATCCCAGCCGCGGAGCGGCGACAGCGTAAAGCCTCGGGCGCCAGCCCGAGGTGACCAGCCCAACCGTGACCAAAGCCGCGGAGCGGCGACAGCGCAGGCGAGCCATGGCAAGCACATTCACCAACCTCCTGTTTCATATCGTCTACAGCACGAAATATCGGCAAAACCACATCCACGGCGACGCACAGGAGCGACTCGATCAATACATCGGCGGGCTGATCCGCGAGCAGCGAGGAACACTGATCGAAATCGGCGGAATGCCGGATCACGTCCACATACTGGCTCGGTTGAGTCCCACGATCGCTATTTCAGATGTTCTGCGTCACGCAAAGGCGAATTCCTCGAAGTGGTTTAACGAGACGTTTCACGGTCAGACACCATTCGCGTGGCAACGTGGTTTTGGAGCGTTTTCAGTGAGTGCGTCAAACCTCGAGGCCGTCCGGGATTACATCAGAAACCAGGCAGAGCACCACAAGGTGTTGACATTCAAGGACGAATTTCGCGCGTTGTTGCGGCGTCACGGAATTGACTTCGACGAGCAATATCTATTTGAGGAAGAACACGTTTCATAAGTTCGCTGTCGCTGCTCCACAGCTTGTGTTCACCGTTCGAATCGTGACCTCGGGCTGGCGCCCGAGGCTTTACGCTGTCGCTGCTCCGCAGCTGCATTCATCATCAACCCGATTGCGTTGTGTAAACCGGAATCGCATGCGTAAACCGGAATCGAATCCAGCAATGCCTGATAACATCACCACTCCCTTTTCTCGACGCGCGATGTTGCGGCGGTCGGCCGTTGGGTTTGGTTCGCTGGCCCTCGCGTCGTTGCTGGCAGACGAATCGTTAACTCGCGCTGCGGGCGACAATCCTCTGGCACCGAAACTGCCGCCGGCTGCGGCGAAGGCCAAACGAATTATCTTCCTGATGATGTCCGGTGGACCATCCCAGGTGGACACGTTCGATCCAAAACCGCTGCTGACTCGCGATGACGGCAAGCCGCTGCCGTTTGCCAAGCCGCGAGTCCAGTTCAACTCCACCAGCAACCTGCTGAAATCACCCTGGAAATTCCGGCAACACGGCGAGAGCGGATTGTGGTTCAGCGAACTGTTCCCGCAACTCGCCGAGCGTGCAGACGATCTCTGCATGGTGCATTCAGTGCATGGGACAAACCCCGCTCACGGAGGAGCGATGATGAAGCTGCACACCGGCAGCGACAGCTTCATCCGCCCCAGCATCGGCTCGTGGGTGAGTTACGGACTGGGGACGGAGAACTCGAACCTGCCGGCGTTCGTGACGATCTGTCCGACGCTGGCGTTCGGCGGAATTAACAACTGGAGTTCCTCGTTCCTGCCCGCCGCACACAACGGGACGGCGCTGGGAGATGCCAGCGTCCCGTCGATTCAGGCACGCGTGAAGTTCATAAGGAATTCGAAACTGCCGCGTGAGATTCAACGGTTGCAGCTCGACCGATTGAACGCGATGAACCGCAGGCATCTGGCTCAAGCCGGCGCTGATGCCTCGCTCGAAGCTCGAATCAATTCCTTCGAACTGGCCTTTCGCATGCAGTCTGAGATCCCAAAGGTCGAGGATCTTTCGGGCGAATCCGCGACGACACGAAAACTCTACGGGATGGACGATCCCGTGACGGCGAACTTCGGCCGCATGTGCCTGCTGGCTCGCCGCTTCGCTGAATCCGGCGTGCGATTTATCCAGGTCACGCACAATGACGACAAAGTGCAGTGGGACCAGCACGCCAACCTCAAGCGCGATCACGAAAAGAACGCACACGAAGTGGACCTGCCCATCGCCGGCCTGCTGACCGACCTGAAGCAGCGCGGACTGCTCGACGACACACTGGTCTGGTGGGGCAGCGAGTTCGGTCGCACTCCCACTGCCGAAACCAAAGACGGCCGCGACCATAACCCCGAGGGATTCACCATGTGGCTGTCCGGCGGCGGCACCAAAGGCGGCTTCCGCTACGGCTCGACCGACGACTACGGCTACTACGCGGCCGAAGACAAAGTCCACATCCACGATCTGCATGCCACCCTGCTGCACGCTTTGGGCCTGAACCACGAACGCCTGACCTACCGCTATGCCGGCCGCGACTTCCGCCTCACCGACGTCGAAGGCAACGTCGTCCACGAACTCTTCACTGCACTTCGTTAGACTTCCTGCCGCTGACCGCCAATGAAAAGAACTCCACTTCCCACACAAGACAGTCACTCCGTTGAAAACCGACGCCGCTCCTCGACAAACGCTGTCGCGACCCGAACTGCTGGCCCCGGCCGGCGACTGGGAGTGTGTTCGCGCTGCCGTTGAGAACGGAGCGGACGCGATTTACTTCGGGCTCGACTGTGGCTTCAACGCACGGGCGCGCGCGGCGAATTTTCAGCCAGAGGAACTTCCGGAACTGATGGCGTTCATGCATCAGCGAGGTGTGAAGGGCTACGTCACGCTCAACACGCTGGTCTTTCCGTCCGAGCTGGCGATCGTTGAGCCGCTCATCCGAAAGCTCGCCGAAGCGCGGGTCGATGCTGTGCTCGTACAGGACCTCGGTCTGGCACGACTGATTCGAGTCACGTGCCCGGATCTGTCGATGCATGCATCGACTCAGATGACGCTCACCAGTGCCGAGTGCATCGAAGTCGCGGCGGAGCTGGGGATTGAACGCGTCGTCCTCGCCCGCGAACTTTCCGTGGCCGAGATCGGTGCGATCCACAATCAGACGGACATGCCGCTCGAAGCGTTCGTGCATGGAGCCTTGTGCGTCGCCTACTCGGGCCAGTGCCTGACGAGCGAGTCGCTTGGCGGACGCAGCGCGAATCGCGGCCAGTGTGCCCAGGCGTGCCGGCTTCCGTACGACCTGATCTGTGATGGGGAAGACGTCGAACTCGGCGACGTCAAGTATCTGCTCAGCCCGCAGGATTTGGCCGCCTACGCACTCGTTCCCGATCTGCTGGAAGCGGGCATCTGCTCGCTCAAGATTGAGGGTCGGCTCAAACAGCCCGAGTACGTTGCCAATATCACGCGGCATTACAGCCACGCGATCGACTCAGCCGTCAGCGGCCAGCCGGTCTCGCTGTCCGAGCAGGACGTGCGGGAAATGGA
>JAQBZS010000994.1 GCA_027622115.1 Planctomycetota bacterium
CGACCCGGATTTCTCAGCACATAGAAAACGGTAGGGTCAGGAACTTTGAACCACCCGACCCCAGCCACCAACAAGCCTCTACGTGTCGCGATTATTGATCCAGTCCGCCGAAGCGGCGATGACGTGTCGCGAATTCCTGGAGGGCGTCAATGAGGTCCGGTTCACGAAATTCGGGCCAGTACTTTTCGGTGACCCACAATTCCGAATAACTGATTTGCCACAACAAGAAATTGCTGACACGCATTTCACCGGCCGTGCGAATCACGAGATCCGGGTCCGGCATTCCAGCCGTGAAGAGATGCTGCGAGACAACTTCATCCGTGATGTCATCGGCATTGAGATCTCCCGCGGCCACTTGAGCGGAGATGTTCCGCACCGCATGCACAATCTCGTCGCGACTTCCATAATCAAGTGCCAAGCACAGCCGCATGCCGTCATTTTCGCGGCTGCAAGCAACGGTCTTGCCAATCTCCTTGAGCACGCGATCTCCGAGCCGGTCCACTCGCCCGATCGTGGCGAATCGCAATCCTTGCCGCATGATTTCGGACCGTTCTTCGATGACGTACTGTTCGAGCAACTTCATGAGCAGCGTTTGTTCGGCGCGAGGCCGCTTCCAGTTTTCGCTGCTGAAGCAGTACAGCGTGAGTTGTTCGATGCCGATCCGCGAGCATTCCTCGACGATGACCCGCACCGATTTCACACCGCGCCGATGACCCTCGATCCGCGGTAAATGACGTGATCGAGCCCAGCGACCGTTGCCGTCCATGATGATCGCCACGTGCTTGGGAAGCCGCGCGCGATCCAGCCCTCGTTGAGCGAGTTCTTCGGTCGTGTATTCGCTTTCAGACGCCACCGAAGTGGTCTTTCCAAACATGGCGACTCCGTTCGTCCCGTGTCGGATCCGACGCGAAATGCGTCTAGTTCATGAGCACTTCACATTCGCGGGATGCGTTTTTCACGTAAATGGTTTCTTCGCGATAAGGTGGGTCGTCGTCCGGGCAAATGATGCCGAGACAGACCCGATCGTCCTGAATATCAACTACCGTCACTTGAATGTTCTGATCCACAACGATGCCTTCATTCACTCGACGGGTAATTACTTGCATGGCAGCTGCCTTCGTAGCTGGATGTGATTGACGTGAAGAGCGGAAAGGGCAGAATGAAATCGAGCAGAGAAGTCGATGGAAATGACGTGCAAGCGTGCTGCTCGATGAGTGGAACCGGCCAATCCCGATCGGGAAAGCGTTGGCCGAGTCTGTTGGTTGCCCTTCGAATCGGTCGCAATTGTGCCGAAGCAACAACGGCAGAGCAAGTTGGCTTGAATACGTTTTTTGTTGAAACGAAGAGCATTATGAATCGTGCGCCGATTCCGTGTTTTTCTCGGAAATGGCGGCGATTTTGACGGGAATTCGACCGAACGCGGCGCGCGATTTCGTGAGGCAACCGCGAGGTTGCGGTAAACCGCTGGTTCGTTTCAACCGGTCGAATGGCGAGCTATATTTTCCGGTTCGTTTGACACGCGAGACAGACTTGAAGTCTTGACTCGGTCGGTTTCGTGCGGCGGAAAAGGATTCACCGAACAGCGAACCGGCAGTTCGCGGTCTGCCGCGCACAGCTGGGTAGGGCAAGCCCTACTCTCCAATACCAAAATGCGGATTCGCTTCGCGATTGAGAACGTGGCTCCGTGTCACCCATCAACATGTTTCAGCCACGAAGAGTTGCACAATGTCGAGTCAACAAAAGGGCGGCGTGATCCCGTTCTTGTTCGAGAATTCGATTTTCTTAATCGCCGGCGCGATCGGTGCCTTGGTGTGGGCGAATGTCGATAACGCCGGGTACGAGAGCTTCATCCACCACGACCTAACCGGTGGCGACCAACACGCGGATTCCGGCGGTGTGGACCAGACCAACGATCACTCGTCGAAAACGACAGCGACGGCCCCCGATCAGGGCGAAAACACCGATCATGCCCAGGAGCAGAAACCCAAACATCACGGGCTCACGCTACATTTCCTGATCAACGACATTTTGATGGCCCTGTTCTTCGCCATTGCAGGCAAGGAAGTTTGGGAGGCCCTGTTGCCTGGAGGAGCCCTTTCGGATCCGAAGAAAGCCGCCACGCCTTTGTTGGCAACTCTCGGCGGAATCGTTGGACCGGCGGGCCTCTACATGGCAGGAGTGTTGACGTTCGACGCGCCGAATCTGGCTGACGGATGGGCGATTCCGTGCGCGACCGATATTGCCTTCAGTTATCTCGTGGCCCGCATCATCTTCGGGCCCGGCCACCCGGCGATCGCCTTCTTGTTGCTGCTGGCGATTGCGGATGACGCCGCCGGTCTGGCGATCCTCGCGGTCTTTTATCCGCAGAAGGAACTCAAGCTTGTGTGGCTGTTGCTGAGCGTGGCTGCGGTGGGATTGGGGTTCGCGTTTCGCAAGTTGAAATTGCAAAGCTTCTGGTGGTGGCTGCTCATCTGTGGTTCCATGAGTTGGTACGGCTTCGAGATGGCCGGAATTCATGCGGCGCTGGGGCTGGTTCCGATTATTCCCTGCATGCCGCACGCGCATACGGACTTGGGCATCTTTGCTCGGGAAGAATTGCAGCGAGACGACACGCTCAACGCGTTTGAACATTGGTGGAAGAAACCGGTCGAGATCATCTTGGGTTTCTTTGGCCTCATGAATGCCGGCGTGGCCTTTACCAGCGTGGGGCTCGGCACGTGGCTGGTTCTGGTCGGCCTGTTGATTGGGAAGCCGCTCGGCATCACGGTCTTCACCTGGATCAGCCAAAAAGTGTTTCGCCTGCAAATTCCCGGCGGCATGAATTATCGAGACGTGGTCACGTTGGGCACCATTGCGGGGATCGGATTCACGGTGGCCTTGTTCGTGTCGACCGCTGCTTTCAAGGTTCCGGATAACCCGAAGCATCCGGACTACGCGTCCGCGAAGGCGACGCTGGACTCGGCGAAGATGGGAGCACTCGGCAGCTTCTTCGCCGCCGCTTTGTCGTTCGGAGTCGCCAGGAAACTTGGCGTGAAACCGTTGCCGCCCGAGGATGCCGCAGCCTCGTAGGCAGGCGGGAAACAATTCTTGGGCGCGTACTTACCGTCGCGGCTCGGAGTTGGGACAATCCCACGGAGTTGACTTGGATAGGTACACTTGCGCCACTTCGGCGTTCGCTCGTTTAACCGCACGCCGCAGGCACGCGCGTTTGAGGAGTGAAAACGCGTCGCATAAGTTCTTGGTAGTTTCGACCGCGAGATGTCCACAAACGCGCGTG
>JAQBZS010000995.1 GCA_027622115.1 Planctomycetota bacterium
TCCGGACGCGTCGCACGAACCAGCGCGGCGGCGTACTCGTAGATGTGGTCGGCCACCGGAATTCTTCGTACGGTATGCTGCAAAGCCAGGATTTCGTCGCGTCCCATGATTGCTTTCAAGTCGGCCTCAATATCCCCCGAGATCCGCTTCATCATCTTGATTTCGTCGCTTCGATCCGGGTAGTCGACAATGATGTTGAAAAGGAAGCGATCGAGTTGCGCTTCAGGCAACGGGTAGGTCCCTTCCTGCTCGATGGGATTTTGTGTGGCCAACACGAAGAATGGCTCTTCGAGCGCAAAGGTCTCGCCCCCGGCGGACACCTTCTTCTCCTGCATTGCTTCCAGCAAGGCGGCCTGGGTCTTCGGCGGCGTGCGGTTGATCTCGTCGGCCAGTACGATATTGGCAAACACCGGCCCGCGTAGGAATTTGAACTTCCGCTCGCCCGTCTCCGGGTCGTCCGCTAGGATCTCCGTACCCGTAATATCGGAGGGCATCAGGTCGGGCGTGAACTGAACTCGGTTGAAGCTCAGCGACAAACAGCGCGCCAACGTACTGACCAGCAGCGTCTTGGCCAGACCAGGCACGCCGACCAGCAGGCAGTGTCCTCGTGCAAAGATTGCGATCATCAATTCGTCGATCACCTCGCTCTGACCGACGATTACCTTGCCCAATTCGGCGATGATCCGCTCGTTCGCTTCCTGCAGACGATTGACCGCCTGGACGTCTGCGCCTGCAGCAACGGTCTGTTCTGCCACCTGATTTTGCTGAGCCATGAGATCTCCTTCAATGTATAAATGTTGGCTCACCTTCCGGCACGATTTGGTGGCACGCCACCGCGTGCGACGCTGAAGGTTTCGCCGGAAGTGTCGTTGTAAGCCTCGAATTCCGTGATGCTGGGATTGTCGTTTTTGGTCGTCATGACCGAGAGTCGAACTTTCTTTGTCGTCCGGCTGACGATCGGCGCCATGAACTCGCCGCCGATGGTTTTACCATTGAAGCAACCCAGCCACTTGGACTCTTTGTCGTCCCAATACTCGATCACATAGCGGTTGATCGACGAGGACCCGTCCTCTTTGATCTTGAACTCGTTAATGGTCGTCGGTTCAGCGAAGTCGAGCTGCAGCCACTGGTCCTTGTCGGACGTGGCCTGCCAGGAAGTGGTCGCATCGCCGTCGCCGGCCTTGGCTGCTTCGCTACCTGACGCCTGCGAGGACGCCGAAACGGTTGCCTTGACCGCCAGGTTCGGACTACTGCAAGCCTGGCTGAGATCTTTGAGCAAACAATCGACGAAGACTGACTTCTTCTCCTTCTCGGGGTCCATGACTTTCATGAGGACTGAGCCCTTGGCAAGGTAGTACCGGCAGTTCGTCCAGGTCACGTCGGTCCAGTCCGTCGTATTGACGATTTCGCATCTGGGCAATCCGATCGGCCGCGCGGACTTCCCGTTCAGGACACAATTCTCCATCAGAATACCCTTGTTCGGATTCCCGTCGGAAGCATAGCAGCAAAGCAGGAATCCGGGACCGTCGGTGTCATGAAACAGACAGTTCCGCATGGTCATGTTGTCACAGTTGCCCTCGAAGTCGAACGCCTCACCGTCACCACTGCCCAATCCGATGGAAACGAACCCCCATTCGCAGTTTTCAAAGACCCAGTCCTTGCAACGGAAAAACATCGACCCGGCTACGCCGTTGAAGGAACGAAAATTCTCGCCAACATCGTGCGTGACACAGTTTCGCATGGCACCTTTGTCTACCCCGCGAATGCCCTGTTGCCACTGATAGCCTTCCTCGAACAGGCAGTCTTCTATGGTCATGTTTCCGAAGTTGTAGACGAAGGACGCATTTTTGTTGAAGTTGTCCGGACTGTTCGTCCAGACTGCGGAGGCAAGTCTGCGGAAGACGCAATTCTTGATCGTGATATCGGACAGCAAGATTTTGTTTTGGCGCTCGTACGAGAAGAAGCAGATGCCAAGTCCGATCTTGCGCTTGGGATAATCCTCGTAGTGCTGATACAGCAGCGAATCGTGGAAATAGCAGTCTTCGATCCAGATGAATTTCTTGAGTTCTTCAACGCCGGAATATTTTCCGTAGATGCCGGTCATGCAGCGGTTGAACTCGAGTCCGACGATTTTGAACCCGCCCTGGTCGGCCAACTGAATGCCGAACCGGTCCTGGGTGAAGTCCTGCCGGTCAATGATCGGCTTCGGGCCTTCGCCATAGGAAGCGATGACAATCGGTTCCTCGGCTGTCCCGTCACCCTCGGGGTGAAGTTCCTCATCCCAGGTGTCACCGCATTTCAGCAAGATACGGTCGCCAGGGACATAAGTACGCTGGGACGCCTTCTCCAGAGTCTTCCACGGACCCGTCGTACCATCCGGCTCCGCCACCTGCCCGGTCCAACTGTCGTTTCCGGACGACTGGCTGACGTAGTAGGTCGTTGCCTCGGCCGACGCGGCGGCGAAAGCCAAGACAGACGCCGCGAACATCGACGCGGCTAACGCGGAAACGGCAGACAACCTTCCAGAGTGCTTTGCTAATCTCACTTTTCTGTACTCGCTTTCGTCTGTTGAATCGAGGTGCCTGGTAATAAGGAGCTAGGCTCCGTTCGGTAATTGTGTTTTCTGGGAGGGCGAGGCTCCCGCCGAGCTCAATCGTTCGGCAAGTTGCGGCTCTGCGGGAGCTTCGCCCTCCCGTAATTCGATAAAGGGGCCGGCGCTAGCCAATGTAGAGTCGGTCGTGCGCGGTGCTTTAGGCACGTGATGATGGTCAGTAACCGGATGCGCAAGCGCCGCTGCCAAACGACAACGGCCGATCAGTGTCCCGCCGAGATTTCCCCGGCGGGACACTTGTGGACCTTGCTTAACAATCTTTGCGAATTGTTACTCGGTCTCCGAGCCGCCGAGCGCGACTACGCGGAAGCCGTAGTTGGGCCATTTAGCGCTCAGGACATCGTAACGAGCGCATGTAGTTTTCGTTGTCGTTAATATAGAACGACCCGCCGCGGAGCCCGACTTTACCGTCGCTTCGGTTGTCGTTGTATTCCCACATGTTTCCGCCTTGATCGAATGTGCCATATGCGCTGACAGCGCTGGCAAAGGAGCCAACGTCGCTCGGTTGGTTCGAGTTCAAATTGGCATCCGTCGCGAAATTGCTCTTGGCTGGGTAATTCCAGTAGCCGGCACCACCTTGTTTGGCGGGATCGTAATACGCTGCTTTGTACCACTCGTTCTCGCTGGCTATCGCCCATTGGGTCGTCTTGCCGGCCGCCAGC
>JAQBZS010000996.1 GCA_027622115.1 Planctomycetota bacterium
CGTTTGATGTAGTACGCCTGCTCCAGAATGGCACTTGAAGGAGCCGGTGCATCCGGCAGACACACGCGTTCAATCGGAGCGGCCAGCGATGCGAACGCTTCATGGCCCACCGTGGCGGCAACTTCCGCGGCAAATCCGCACGTGAGCCAAGCTTCATCCACAATCACCAGTCGCCCCGTCTTGCAGACCGAATTGACGACCGTTTCTTTGTCCCACGGCTTCAGCGAACGCAGGTCGATCACTTCCGCATCAATGCCCTTGGCCGACAGCGTTGGAATGGCTTTCTCAATTTCGCCGACCATGTGTGACAGGCCCACGATCGTCACGTCCGAACCCTCGCGGCGCACAGCCGCCTTTCCGATCGGGACTTCATACATGTCTGCCGGGACGTCGCTCGTTTGCTCGTAAAGCAGCCGATTGTCGATGTACACCACCGGGTTGCCGTCGCGAACGGCCGAGATCAACAGTCCCTTGGCGTCGTACGCCGTGGCCGGCATCACGACTTTTAAGCCGGGAATGTGGGCATACATCGCTTGCAGCGCCTGGGAATGCTGCGCTCCCTGTTCGCCCAGCCGATTGATGACCGACCGGAACACGACCGGCGCTCCCATCTGCCCGCCAAACACGTAGGACCAGTTGGCCGCTTGATTCACGATGGGGTCGACGGCCAGCAACATGAAATCCATCCGAGGATGAAACACAATCGGTCGCATCCCCGAAATCGCCGCGCCAATGGCGGCTCCCGTCGTGGCGTTTTCCGAGACCGGCGAATCGATCACGCGATCGCGTCCGTAGTCGGTATCCAAATCCTTGAGGCTCGTTCCGGCGTACCAGGGGCTCCATAAACCCTGCCCAATCACAAACACGCGAGGATCGGATTCGAGCAATTGAGCGTGGGCTTCTCGGATGGCTGTGGCGTAGGGCAATTCACGCATGTTTTGTCTCTTCAAGTTACGCGGCACGATAGACGTGTTGGAGAACTTCACTGGCGGACGGCTTCGGAGATTGTCGAGCAAACTTGAGTGCGTCCTGCACTTCAGCAACGACGTCCGCCGCGACGCCGTCGAATTCGGATTGCTCGACCCCCAATGTTTGCAACCGTCGTTCGCAGTGTTTGATGGGATCTCTTTCGAGCCACTCGCGAATCTCGTCTTTCCGTTTCACGCCGACGTCTTCGTCCCAAGAGGGACCGACATGACCTCGCCAGCGAAACGTGCGGTACTCGATCAACGTCGGCCCGTCTCCCGCGCGTGCCCGTTCGACGGCGTTGACGGCCGAGGCATAAACCAAACCGATGTTGTTGCCATCAACCGACAGAGTCGGCAGGCCGTGAGCCGTGCCGGAATCTGGGATGTTGTCCTTGCGGCGGCGTTCGAAGATGCCCATGTGACTGGAGTACAAGTTGTTTTCGCACACGAAAATGACCGGCAATTGATTCACGCACGCCAGATTCAGTGATTCGTGAAAGTGGCCTTCCTCGGTCGCGCCGTCTCCAAAGAACGAAACCGAGACTCGCGATCGACCACGCAGTTTCTCGGCCAAGGCAGCCCCGACCGCGATGGGGATCGTGGCGGCCACGATCGGCACCGTGCCCATGACGCCGACCTCCGGAGCACACACATGCATCGAACCGCCGCGTCCCTTCGAGCAACCCGTGGAGCGACAGAAGATTTCGGCCATCAGCGCCCGCATATCGCCGCCCTTGGCGAGATAATGTCCGTGCGAACGATGGGCTCCCCAAATGGAGTCGTCGTCGTTGAGCGCAGCACAGACTCCGGTGGGCGGCGCTTCCTGGCCGATGCAGAAGTGGCATGGGGTCGAGATCTCGCGGTTCTCCACGACATCGGCCACGGTTTCCTCGAAGCGGCGAATTCGCAGCATCGTGCGATACAGGGCCGACAATTGTTCGCGAGTCAGCGTTTGGTCCGTCATCTGATTCCCACTTCGTTGGTTGGGCTGTTTGCCCGTCGTTTAGCTTACTCCGTAGTATCTCGGTTAAACGAGAGCCAACCGGTTGGATCGCTGCCTTACGCAGCTCGCTGATTTGCCGATTGCGCGTGAAACGCCTTGATCCGCTTACACACGAAACCGACTTCGTCATCCGTTAGTGCGGTATGCATCGGTAACAACAATGACCGCGAAATCATTCGCTCGGTGAATGGCAAACTGCCTTCAACCCCCAAGCCAAGTTGATGCACGACTTTGCCGCCCCACTGCACGATCGTGCCCACGCCGCCGGCTTTGAGAAACGTCTGCAGATTGTCTCGGTTGTCGGATTCGATCTCGTAGTTCTGAAACACGTCGAAGTGTTCGGCATCGGCATCCGGCGCTGGCGGCAGGTGCAGTTCGTCGACACTGCCGAGTTGATCTTGATAGATCCCGGCAAGCTCGCGTCGGCGTTGCAAGTCGTCCGCGTAATGCTTGAGTTTGACGTTGAGAATCGCCGCTTGCAGGTTGTCCAGCCGCGAGTTCAGGCCCCATCCGATGACGTCGCCGTCTTGATTGCGACCGTGATCGCGGTAGGCATACATCCAATCGAACAGGGATTCGTCGTTGGTGAAAATCGCGCCACCGTCTCCCAATGAACCGAGTGTTTTTGCCGGATAGAAACTAATCGTGCCCGCGATGCCGAACGTCCCGGCACATCGTCCTTGGAACTTGGAACCCAACGCTTGTGCGGCATCTTCAAAAACCAGCAGACCGTTTTCGTCGGCGATTTCCTGAATTGCCTGCATATCACAGGTACGACCGTTGAGCTGCGTCGGCATGATCGCACACGTGCGCGGCGTGATGGCTGCACGCACGGCGTCCGGATCAATCATGTGATCCGCACCACACTCGACAGGCACGGGGATGCCGCCGACGAAGTGAATCGCGGCGGCAGTCGCGACATAGGTGTGCGATGAAAAGATAACTTCATCACCCTCACCGATCCCGGCCGCTCGCAAAGCGATGATCAACGCATCCGTGCCATTGGCGACACCCAATGCGAACTTCTCGCCGCTGAATTCGGCCAGGTTGCGTTCAAACTCCTCAAGATCCCGTTGCAAGATAAACGCGCCTCGGCGACCGACATCGCTGATGCAGTCGAGGACTTCGTCTTCGTATTGCTTGAAGACATGCGGGTAGTTGAAGAACGGGATGTTAGGTTGTTCGGGCATTGGGGATTCCTTTCCTGTGATCAGCCGTTGGATGATTGTCCGGGGTCAGGCTTACGTCTTTCAGATTTGGCGGGGGTTGAACTTTGGTTTCATCAAGACGTTA
>JAQBZS010000997.1 GCA_027622115.1 Planctomycetota bacterium
TTCTGGCGAATCCAGCTACGGTAACTCGCATGCCAAATGCCGGTTTAATTTCAGCGCCGTCCCTAAGCGGCTTGATACCGTCGTTCAACCGTCAGCCGAAGGCGTACGCCCGCCCAATATGTCAACGAGATAAACAACCCCAGTTTTCGACGTTATTGCACATAGTCAGTAAATCTCGTGATAATGATGCGCATATATCTCTTCGCATTGTGCCCGGAGAGCCCGGTCGGATCGGTAGTCGTCTCCAAATCGATCGGCGCTCAGCATGTCGGCGTTGATCCAGGACTGATCGCCGTTGACAACATCGGCGACGACTCGACCGACTCCCGGTGATCGATCGATTCCGCCGACGCCGCATCCCGAGGCCACAATCAACCCCGGTAACTCTTTGCACTCGGAAACCAGCAACCGCCCATCCGGTGCGATGGTGGGCAAACCGCGTCTTTCCTGTACGACAACGGCATCGCTCAACGCCGGGAAGAATTTCGAAGCTGCGACCGTGAGTTGCTGATAGTAGACCGCGTCCGCTTTCAACGCGGGAATCTCGAAGTCGTCCGGGAAGTCGTCCATGTCCAGACTCAACGGTCGATAGCCGTAACCGCCACACAACAACCCGCCATTCTCGGGTCTGACATACACCTGCGGCTCGGTCACCCGCACGATGGGTTGCTCGGCTAGCACCCCGACCACCGGCGCGGTCACGAAGGCCTGATGCCGAACAGGCACGGTTCTCAAGTTCAGCCCGTGCCGTTGACCAAACTGGCGACTCCACGCACCGGCGGCCAGCACGACATGCTCGGTTTGAATGACGCCTTCGCACGTCCGGACACCGCGAACGCGTTCATCCACAATGTCCAGCCCTTGTGCATTCACGCCGGTGTGGATCGACACGCCTCGGTCTCTCGCCGCCGCCGCGTAAGCGACCGCCACCGACTTGGGTTCCACCCAGCCGTCTCGCGGGATGAACAGGATGCGGCAGTCGTCGGGCGGATGAAACGTAGGCACCAGTTCGCGGGCTCGATCGTGCGACAAGAACTCCACCGGATGCCCGAGTCCACGCGCGGCATCGTGGCGGCCTTCCAAGTCGCGTTTGAACGTGTCGGTCAAGGCGACTCGCAGGCTGCCCGGTTGGTGGAAGTCGATGGTGTGACCCGTTCGCTCCGCAAAGTTCTCGAAGAACTCGATGCAGTACGTGCCGAATTTCAGGGCGAATTCGTCACAGTTGAGATACCCCGTTTGCCCGGCGGCAAATGGAGTCGTCCCGCTGCCGATGGGGCCTCGATCCAGGAGCACCACCTGCTTCCGACCGGAATCGGCGAGATGAAACGCGGCGCTCGTCCCCAGGACTCCGCCACCGATGATGACCACGTCCGCGGTTTTCGGAAGAGTCAATTGTCGTTCCCTTGATGCGTGTTCCAGGAATTCCATCCCAGCAAAAGCAGCACACCGAGCGCCGATGCCAAGGATGCGTAATGCCAGGTCGTCAGCAGCCAAATTGGAATCATGAATCCACCTCGCCGCTTGTACCAGACATGCCGACGCCATCTCGGTCAAGCCCCTCGCTCGGCAGGAACAGCCGATGTCCGGGTTCGCGATTCAGACAGGCTGAAGCCACCAGATACGCGAGCGTGGCAACCACGATCCCCGCCATCGCAGGGCCGATGTCGTACGGTGAATCGAGCACGAAGCGCCACACGACGACCGTCACGATTCCGGTCAACATCGACATGACCACCGCATGGATGCGCGTCTTGCGATACCAAAAAATGCCGACCAGAAACGGCAGGATCATCGTCGGAGCCCAAAAGTCGTAGACGAATTCCAGCAGAGCCGCGATGTCTCGCACGAACCATGCACAAACCGCCGCCGCGATGCCGGTCACGAATGTCGTGACTTGAGCCACTCGCAACAGTTGGCGATCCGACGCATTTGGCCGGAGATGTCGCCGATATACGTCTTCCATCACCACCGTCGATAAACACGACAGGCAACTGTCCGCCGAAGACATCACCGCTGCAATCACGGCGGCAATGATCAACCCGGAAAGGATCGGGTGAAACGTCGATCGAATCAGTGTGGGAAACGCGATCCGTTGCGCTTGCGAGGCCGCGTCTTTCTCGGCAATCGTTTCGCCGCGAGCCACACCGTCCTCGATGATCTGACGCTTTTTCGCGGCCAGTGCTTCCTGAACTTCCGGGCTGATCTGCGTGGCGGTTCCCAAGGTGAATGTGGCAATGGGCAGGAACAACAGCAGGAATAAGCCTGCACCGGCAACTCCGCGTCGAGCCGCTTGCTGATCTTTCGCAATGAAGCAACGAACGGCATAGGGCGGCACCAAGGTTTCACCCAACAGGAACGCGATAAACAGGCTGATCAACCGAGTCGACGACCAATGGCTCGTCAGATCAAATTGGCCGGCCTGTGCGGATTCCGCCATCGGCAACGCCGCCGCCGTGCCGATTCCGATGACCAGGATCACGAACTGCATCACATCGGTTTTCACCACGGCCGGAATGCCGCCGACCGTCGAGTAAAACACTGTGACGGCGGCACCGATGACAAGCGCCGTCGTGTAGTCCAAACCCAACACGGCGTTCGTCACGGTACCCATCGCGGCCATCTGCGCAGCCAGCGCTCCGATCAGAAAGATCGTGCAATTCACCACGGCGAGTTCGCGAGCCATCGGCCCGAATTTCAGGTCGAAATAGTCACCAACCGTGATGAGATTGAGCCCGCGCAGACGAGGTGCGATGAAAACACCGGTCAACAACAGTTGTAAGTGCCAAGCACACGTCACGACCGCGGCGGCGATCCCGATCTCGGCCACCTTGGAAACCATTCCCACGGACGCCCCGCCACCGATCATCGTCGCTGCCGTTGTCGCCAAGATCACAACCCACGGCACGCTGCGTCCCGCCAACGTGTAATCCGCCGATGTCCGCACTCGACGAGCCGACCGGATGCCGATCCACATCAACACGCCGAGATAGGCCGTCAACATGCCGAGTTCAATCAGTCGGTCCTGCGTCATGTTTCGCCAATTCCAACGCTCGGTGTGGTGTCGCGGGGTTCAAGACATTCGCACGAAAACTCGTGTAACCCGATCGAAGTCTCCGGATATTCCGCACAACTGATTAAATCGGCAACTCTTTCTGGAATCCTCTAAGCCTTGCAGTTTACCCTGATTTCGTTCGTGGCAGCGTCCGATTGAGGATAGGCATTTCCCGCACTCGACTCCTCACGAACAGACGACAGAACTTCCA
>JAQBZS010000998.1 GCA_027622115.1 Planctomycetota bacterium
CATCGCACCTTCCAACCAGCGGCTGTACTTGAACACGCTCAGCATGCCGATCTGCTTTCGAGACACTCGTAACAAGTCGCCCCACTTTTGAGCTTGAAACTTGGCGAATTCGGGGCGGTCGAGCAGATGGTCGATTAGTCGGCTGCGTTTGTCCGGCGACTTAGCGTCGAGGAATCGCCGCACTTCCTCCGGTGTCGGAAGCAAGCCGATCACGTCCAGAAACACGCGCCGCACAAAGACTTCGTCTCGGCAAACGCCGGATGGCAGATACTGCAACTGCTTCAACTTCTCGTCGACTTTGTCATCGACGTAGGTCAGCACGGGTGGATCATTCCATCGGAAGCCATCGACGTCGCGAACAAAGGTGAGTAGCGGCGTCTGGATGAATTCGCGATACCGCACGATGACGGCGGTTTCACCGCGCTGCTGTCCGACGACTTGTCCATCGGGCGAGACATTCGCCACCTTGACATCGGACAGCGAGAATTGAGCGAGTTGCGTAACGTCGCGCGTCGAACCGTCCGAGAATCGAGCCTGCACGCGAAACTGCTGCGAAACGTGAGGGAATCGCAAGACGCGCGCCTCCGAGGGATGGACGTCGATGCCGACGCACTTCACTGCGGCGAGATTTGTCCGGCCGCCTTGCCCAATCCAATCGCGGAGCAGCGTGTAGGCTTCGCTGCCTTCTCGCAATCTGCGCCCGCCGGCATGTGGGATTTGCATCGTTGGCTTTTGGAGCAGCAAGCTGTTGTCAGGATCAAACGGATTGATGCGACGGCTCTGGAATTCACGGGTCAGCGAATCTCGATCGGTGTGGGGTTCGAAGCCGAACAGCGACAATCGAAATCCGGCTTTCCCATTCGGCGAACCGTGGCAAGCACCGCCGCTGCAACCCGCCTTCGCCAGAATCGGCAGCGTGTGGTATTCAAAGGAAACGGTCTCGGGAGACTGCTGGCCGCTGACGTGGATCGGGACTGTTGTTGTGTGTTGTCCTAATGCGATCAAGACCTCGGTTTGCCCGTTTTCTCGGGGTGTGATATGACCGCGGTCCGTCACGCTGACGACCTTAGCGCCAATGACACGGTAAGACGCAAGATGAGTGACGTCTGCCGTGTCACCATTACTCAGTAGTCCGGTTACGATCAACTGGACTGACTGACGCGTCCCGGCCAACCGAAAAGCTCTCGGCTCGACGGCGATCGATTTCAGGCTGCCTTCAATGGTCTGTGCGGAAAGTGATGGCAGCGTGAAGAGTTGAACCAGCAGGGCGATCGCAGTAATCCTCATCAAGTTCACCTCAAGATTATTTTCGTGCTTTTTCTGTGGCAGCATCGCTCAATCTCGCCTGGATCGGATCCGGAAGAGATCGATCACTTTGGAAATCGCGAGTGAAGTCATCAATTGATCCTCGATTGGCCGGCGTTTGACGTAGCCGCAGCCAGTGGACTGGGTGTACCATTTCGATGACAAGTGTCTAACTCGCGGGAATTCGAGGATGCGTATTATGGTTTCTGATCATAGTAAGGATGTCGCAAGCCGAGCAAAAGCAATTTACACGGCGGGGTTGCGATCGACACTGGAAGCCGAACATGCCGACCGTTTTGTTGCCATCGAACCGGAATCTGAACAGTATTTCGTTGCTGAGTCTTTCAGCGAAGCGGTCAAGGCGGCACGCACCGCACATCCGGATCGAATCTCGTTTGTGATTCGAATTGGGCACAATGCGGCAATTCACATCGGGGGAATCGAGAATGAACGGGCACGTTGACGATTCCCTTCGGGCATTATTGGAAGTCCATGTCGGAAAAACACAATCAATACAAGCGACCGAAATTACGGTATGGATCGACCGGGCGTTCGATGGATTCCTCGTTTTCTCAAAGAGTCTGATCGATCGCTTAGACTTGAATCAAGAGGCAACCGCGGAAGCAATTCTAGCCGATGGGAGCTGCGTCGTCTTAGAGTCATATATCTGCTACGTGAACTGGTTTGATGAGGTAGTCGCGGCACAGGTCATTGCGAACGACGGCAAGATTCCATTAATTGGGACCGAGTTTCTCGCAAATCATCAATTGTTCGTGGACTACGCGAACGGTCGCGTGTCAATCAGTTGAGTCCGAGCCGATTAGATCGAACCGACTGGTTTACTGAAAGTTGGAGCCCAACGGATATCGGATCCGGCGTCACGCGTCGTCGCGCTGAATTCGTTTGACGTACTCCGCGTGCTCGGTCGTTGCCAATCCAATTTCCAGCACTTCACGCATTCGGTTCCCGTCCAAGTCCAACCAGGCCTGCGGATCGAGCCACAATCCAGGGAAGACTTCGGACTTATGGATGCCGTCGTCGGGCTCGATCTGTTCGAAACGGCCGTTGCGATTGACGAACCAATAGACCTTGCGTTGGTTGATCGCGATGACCACGTACTCGCGGACACCCACGCGTTCGTAGTCGCGTTTCTTTGCTCCGAGATCAATCGCTTCGGAACTGTCTGAAACCTCGGCAACGAATTCCGGCGTCCCAACAATGTAGTCGCGTTCGTCGACCGATGCCGTGCCGCCAAGTTCGGGCGAAATCATCAAGAAGGCATCCGGCTGTGGTTCGCTTGTGTTGCTGAGAATTGCCGTAGCGTTGTCGTGACCCTCAACGCCGGGCGTCGCATCTTCGTACGACAAGACCCAATGAATCAATCTGGCATGGTGGCGACTGTGCGGACGTTTCAAGGCTGCGGGCATGATGTAGACAACGCCTTCAATCAACTCCGCGCGAGTTTCCGGCGGCATGGCCTCATAGCGCGCGTGAAACGTCGGTTGATCCAATCGCTCGCCGGCGCGCAACGGCGGCAAGCTCTGCGTATGCGAGGCCACGGGATCAGTGGTCGTGATGGAACCGGACATGCGGATTCCTCGTTAGCGGGGTGACGCGTTTATCGGCTGCTCAACTCGTGCAGAAACATCAATCATGTACAAATCGAATTCGCCGTCTTGCTCGGACACGATCACCAACTGTCGCCCGTTGGGATGCCATGTCGGGTAGTCGTCTCGTTCTTCCGAATTCGTTACGCGTCGCACGTTGCCGCCGTCGATGTTCATGACGAACACTTCGTAGTTCCCCGTCCGAGTGCTCACGAACGCGATCTGTTTTCCATCCGGCGAGACTGCGGGGCGAATATCCATCAGCGTGTTCAACGTCAGCCGGCGTTCGTCGGACCCATCGACCGCCATCGTGTAGATCTAGTAGTTATTCTCGCGGCTATTG
>JAQBZS010000999.1 GCA_027622115.1 Planctomycetota bacterium
GCATTCAAAAGCCCACGCTCTGGCGAGCGTGGCTACAAAACGGGAAGTTGTTACTGCACGCGTCCTTAGCGTGTTTACCTTAGCGTGTTGAAAATCTCGGGTTGACACGGGAAACAGTTTAAGCAGGTTTTGAACTCGGAGAGGGGGAAGGGGTCGGGTGGTTCAAAGTTCCTCTGGTTGATCATGCGGATTTGCTTGATGGTTGGACGCTCCTCCTCATTCACGGATCAGGTCTCGCAGGCGTACCAATTCATCGGACGAGCAGCCGTCAAGCAATCGGTTGACCGTCGATTGGATCGAAGTTGCCCCGACCGTAGACTGCGGCCATCAATCAACTTCCGTGTCTTCCTGGTTGAGGTCCACGATGCACAGCGTGAAAACTGTCGAGACGTTTTGGGTCGATCTGCCGATGCGACCGGTCCCCGCGCGCAACATGATTCGTGAGAACCCGCACTGGACGCTGTTTGAAATCTGCAAGGTGGAATTGGATTCGGGCATCGTCGGTTACGGCGAAACGATGGTGTATTACACCTGGGGACCGGAAACCGTTCCGGAGACCGCCCGAGCAAAAGTCATCGGCAAACACCCCGCGCAAAACATGTGGGACGATTCGCTCGGAGCCGGTCTGCAAATGGCGTTGCTCGACGCCGCCGGGAAAGTCGCCGATGTGCCGCTGCATCAATTGCTCGGTCAACAGGTCCGAGACCGCTGTCACATTTCGTGGTGGGATATTGACCTGCCCGCCGACGACTGGATTTCCGAATGTAAACTGGCGGCGGAAAACGGCTACACCAGCTTCAAAACCAAAGGCCGACCCTGGTGGGACTTGATCGAACAAACTCGGCAACTGTGCGCCACGCTGCCGCAGCACTTTGAAGTCGACATGGATTTCAACGGATTCGGAATCGACACCGCCCACTGCACTCGGTTGTTGAAATCGCTCGAACAATTTCACCACTTGGTGATGATTGAAAGCCCGCTGCCGCATCACGACGTGGCCGGCTACAAATTCATTCGGCAACAAACGCAGATCCCGTTGTCGATGCACACGCCGTCGCATCTAGGCGAGCCCTCGATGGAGACGGCGATTCGTGAAGAAATGGTCGATGGTTTCGTGGTCACCGGCGGCGCGACGAAAGTTCAACAAGACGCTCACGTCTGTGCGGAATTCAACAAGTCGTTCTTTCTGCAAATCGTGGGCACGAAGTTCGCTGCGGCATTCGCCCTGCATTTGGGAGCCGTTTTGCGAAACGCGCACTGGCCGTCGGTGAATTGCCATCAGCTTTATGAGCGAGACTGCGTGTCGACGGAGCTTCCGGTTTCGAACGGATTGGCCACCGTCCCGAGTGGACCGGGATTGGGGATCGAACTGGACGAAGAAGCCGTTGAGAAGTTTCGGTGCGAGCCGAAAGCCAAGCCGTATCCGCATCCCGACTTACTGATTGCGATTCGCTGGCCATCCGGGACCACGACGTTTTACGCACATACGGCCCAGTTTTGGGAAGACTGGCATGCGGGGCGGCTGCCGTTTTTTCCTCGCGGCGTCAATCTGGAGCACATCACGAACGACGGCTCGTCCGAATGGTCGGAACTGCGCGGTCGCGCTCTGCAACAGGCGGTTCACTCGGCCTTGCCACCGTTTTGAGAACGCGTGCTGACGCAACTTCTCGAATAATAAGTGGTCTGGCACAAGCTCCGCGCAATCCGTGCCACGGCGGCGACTCGCTCATTTCTCGCGGCATGGTATTCTGATCGGCCAGCGCAACAGCATGACCAGGCTTGAAATCAGGCGATGCCGTAAACCGGGGCGAAGTGGTGAATCAAGAAATCGAAGACACGGACTCCGAACAACCGCCGGTCACGGCCGTCATCGGCACGGTGATCATGTTTGCGGGGGGGATGCTGTTGTTCGTCATGACGAAGCTGGTCGACAACCTCGGTGGTGTCGAACAGCCACCTCGCGACTTTACGCTTCCGCCGATGTTCTACGCGAATCGACCGATGTGGTACGCACTCGCCGGCGTCCTGATTTTGGCCGGCGTGCTGATGCAGCGTTCCAAGCATGGACCCAACGCAGCCGGAAAACCGGTGTTTCGATCGGTCGTGGTGTTTTCACGCAAGGACTGCCACCTGTGCGATGACGCGAAAGTCCTGCTGCTCAAGTGGTCCAAAGATTTGCCCACGATTCTGGATGTCGACGTCGATGATGATCCGGAACTCTTGGAACAGTTTGGGGATTGCGTGCCGGTCGTCGAGATCGACGGCAAGGTGCGGTTTCGCGGCAAGGTCAGCGAAGTCTTGTTCCTGCGATTGCTGGACGCGGCAAAACGCCGGGGACCGCAGATTTATCAGCCCGACGTCCCTGCGTCCGACTCGCAAGACGAGGCTGCGGGCTGATGGAAAACATGCTGGGCATCTTCGTGAAGCGACCGTCGCCCGGCCGCGTGAAAACTCGCTTGGCGGCGGCGATCGGCGATCAGACTGCGGCCGATCTGTACGCGGCTTTTCAAGCGGACATCGTCGATCGCTTTCGAAATAGTGGGCAGCAACGCAGATTGGGCTACAGCCCGAACGAGCCCGCCGCGACTGCGTATTTCCAATCCATGGCAGCCGGCGACTACGAACTCTGGCCGCAACCGGATCGCCCGCTCGGCGAACGGATTACCGATTTCTTCAACCAAGCGTTCCACGACAGGGCCGAACGCGTGGTATTGATCGGTTCGGACAGTCCCAGTTTACCCACGAAATACGTGGATGACGCCTTTCACCACTTGAATCGCGTGGACTGCGTGATCGGTCCGGCAACCGACGGCGGTTACTACTTAATTGGGCTGCGCGTGAACGCGACGCTGTTTGAAGGCATCGAATGGAGTTCACGGCACGTACTCGCACAAACGGTGGATCGCGCACGGTCGCTGGGTCTGTCGTTGGACGTGTTGCCACCTTGGTACGACGTGGACACGGTGGAAGACCTGTCGGTACTGAGCGGTCACATGCGAGCGTTGGACTACGCTGGCGAAGCGAAGTTGCACCATACGTCGCGAATGCTGAATGACGATCGGATCGCGCGGTTGGGTTGACTGCGAAGTCGAAGGTGGGAAGGGGTCGGGTGATTCAAAGTTCAATGCTCGCGGCTGAAAGCGTTAGATGTCAGGTCGACGTCAACCCGCGAGCATTGAACTTTGCTGACCCTACCGTTTTCTATGTGCTGAGAAATCCGGGTCGGCCTCTGGGGCAAAACTGCTCATCATTC
>JAQBZS010001000.1 GCA_027622115.1 Planctomycetota bacterium
CCGCTCACGGTCCGCGATACGCCGAGTTGCATTGCCGCAGCAACTTCACGTTTCTGGAAGGTGCCTCGCACGCCGACGAGCTTGTCGGGCGTGCTGCCGAACTGGGGCATCAGGCGATCGCCATCACGGATCGGAACTCGCTGGCCGGCGTCGTCCGCGCACATGTGGCGGCGAAGGACGTCGGGCTGAAGCTGTTGATCGGTGCTGAAATCTTGCCCGTCGATGCACCGCCCGCCGTGCTGCTGCCGACCGACCGCGCCGCGTACGGTCGGCTGTCTCAGTTGATTACTCGCGGTCGACGCGCGGCTCCCAAGGGGGAATGCCGGCTCACGCTTCGAGATGTCGCGGAATTTGCCGACGGTTTGATCGCGTGCGTGCCGCTGGCTTCGCTGACCGTGGCCGATTCCGAACTTCTGACGAGCTACGTCGACATTTTTCGCGACCGTTGCTTCGGGCTGGCCGAACTACATTTGTCGGCGGACGACCCGCAACGACTCGATCGCATGCAAGAACTTGCGAATGTCGCCGGAGTGCCGATCGCGGCCGCGAACGACGTGCATTACCACATTCCGGGTCGCCGGTTTCTACAAGACGTGTTGGTCGGCATTCGCGAAGGCTGCCCGGTTTCGGAACTTGGCGACAGACTGTTTCCGAACGGCGAACGCTATCTCAAGTCGCCCGCACAAATGTCGCATCTCTTCGCCCAGCTTCCGGACGCGGTCGAACGCACCGCCGAAATCGCCGACCGCTGCCGGTTTTCGCTGGATGAACTTCGCTACGAATATCCACGAGAACTCTGTCCGGTCGACACCACGCCGATGCGGTTCCTGCACGACCTCGCCTGGCACGGAGCGGGGCAACGCTACCCACGCGGCATTCCCGCCAAGATCACTCGGCTGCTGCAACACGAACTCACGTTGATCGAGGAACTCCACTGCGAAGCGTACTTCTTGACGGTGTGGGACTTGGTCCGCTTCGCGCGCGGTCGTCGCATCTTATGTCAGGGCCGAGGTTCCGCCGCCAATTCCGCCGTGTGTTATTGCTTGGGCGTGACATCGGTTGATCCCGATCACATCGACCTCTTGTTCGAACGCTTCATGAGCAAGGAACGCGACGAAGCTCCGGACATCGACATCGACTTCGAACACGAACGCCGCGAAGAAGTCCTGCAATACATCTACGACAAGTACGGTCGCGATCGAGCCGGCATGACGGCGGAAGTCATCAGTTATCGGCCGCGATCCGCAGTGCGGGACGTCGGCAAGGCACTCGGTTTGTCGCTCGACCGCGTCGAGGTGCTCGCCAAGTCCATGAGCCATCGCACGGACGAATCACTGGCGGAACGAGTCCACGAAGCGGGTCTGGAACCGACGGCGCGGACCACGCGGCAGTTGATCGAATTGGTGCGGCAGATTCTCGGCTTCCCTCGACACCTGTCGCAGCATGTGGGCGGCATGGTGCTCACCGACCGCCCGCTGACGGAATTCGTGCCCATTGAAAACGCCGCCATGGAAGGTCGCACCGTGGTGCAATGGGACAAGAACGATCTCGACGCCTTGGGTATTCTCAAGGTGGACTGTCTGTCGCTCGGCATGTTGACGGCCATCCGGAAATGCTTCGACATGATCCAGCGGCACGGCGGGCGAAAGTTGTCACTCGCCAACATTCCGCCGGAAGACCCAGCGGTCTACGACATGGTCGGCAAGGCCGATACCGTGGGCGTGTTTCAGATCGAAAGCCGAGCCCAGATGTCGATGCTGCCGAGACTGCGGCCTCGCTGCTTTTACGATCTGGTGATTGAAGTGGCGATCGTGCGTCCCGGTCCCATTCAAGGCGACATGGTGCATCCGTATTTGAGACGACGTTGCGGCGAAGAAGCCGTCGAATTCCCGAACGAAGAAGTTCGCGGCGTGCTGGAAAAAACACTGGGCGTGCCGATTTTTCAAGAGCAGGCGATGCGTCTAGCCGTAGTCGCCGCCGGATTCACGCCCGGCGAAGCCGACCAACTTCGGCGAGCCATGGGGGCGTGGCGGAAGTCGGGTGTGATCGAGAAATTCCAAACGAAACTCGTGGACGGCATGTTGGCTAAGGGCTATGCGCCGGACTTCGCCGAACGCGTCTTCAATCAGATTCGCGGTTTCGGCGAGTACGGTTTTCCCGAATCTCACGCGGCGAGTTTCGCGCTGTTGGTCTATGTGTCGGCGTGGTTGAAGCGACATTTCCCGGTGGCGTTTACGGCGTCATTGCTCAACAGTCAGCCGATGGGATTCTATGCCCCGGCACAACTGGTGTCGGATCTGAAACGCCACCGCGGCCAAGTCTTGCCGGTCGACGTCAACCACAGCGACTGGGACTGCACGCTCGAATCCAACAACATCGGCCCATCGCGAGACCAACGAAATCCACCAAACGACGCGTCCGAATTGTTTGCGTTGCGACTTGGTTTCCGCATGGTCCGCGGGCTTTCTCGCGCACATGTCGATCGACTCATCGCTGACCGCACCGATCGCGGGCTGTTTCAATCGTTCGACGAATTCGCGCGACGTTCCGGATTTTCGAACGCCGTGTTGACGCAACTTTCCAAGGCCGACGTATTTCGGTCGCTTGGTACGCGGCGTCGCGAAGCCCAGTGGAATTCGCTGCCGTCTCGGGAAGCGCTGCCGTTGCTCGACACGCAGCCGGATCCGGAACCTTCGGCCGATTTGCCGAAGTTGACGCCGATGGATCAGGTCACGGCGGATTACCGGTCCACGGGTCTGTCGTTGAGCGGGCATCCGCTGCAGTTTGTGCGACCGATGCTGGACCAACTTCGCATCGTGCCGTCCGCCAGGTTGGCCACGTTGGAGGTGGATCGCAGCTACAAGGTCGCGGGCGTCGTCTTGCTTCGTCAGCGGCCAAGCACGGCGAAGGGCATCACCTTCGTGACGATCGAAGATGAAACCGGGCAGGCGAATCTCATCATTCGCCAAGACGTGTGGGAGCACTTTCGCAAGATCGCCCAACACGCCACGGCCTTCGTCGCTCGCGGAATACTGCAACGCGAAAACGAAGTCATCCACCTGCGTGTGGACCGTTTGGAAGATTTGTCGGACTTGCTGCGCGACGTGGGGCCGAAGTCTCGCGACTTCCGATAGCCGAATTTCGGAGGGGTCAGGCTTACGTCTTTCAGATTTGGCGGGCGTTGGGCTTCGGATTCATCAAGAACGTCACCCCGCCAAATCTGAAATTCGTAAGCCAGACCCCCAAGTTCT
>JAQBZS010001001.1 GCA_027622115.1 Planctomycetota bacterium
AAAACAAGCCGAAGAATGTCCAAGCGGCGGCCGTGATTGATGACGGTGAGCGGCTCTTCGAAACCGTGGGCTGCGCGGCCTGTCATACTCGTAAGCTGGGCGATGTTGATGGGCTCTACGGTGACTTGCTGCTGCACGACATGGGACCGGAGTTGGGCGGAACCGGAAGTTACGGCGTGTTTGCTCCCAGTGTTCCTGGTTCGAGGGCTGCTGAGACTCCGCAAGCCGCTTCGCAAACTTCGTCACCGAAGCCGAACCCCGCCGCGGTGGCCTCGCAAGTGGAATGGCGAACGCCGCCGCTGTGGGGAGTCCGCGATTCTGCCCCGTACCTGCACGACGGACGAGTTGCGACGCTTGAACAAGCGATTGCCTTCCACGGCGGCGAGGCGTCGGATTCGACCATCAAGTTCTTCATGCTGTCGCACGCCAAACAGCAAAAGGTGATCGCGTTTCTCAAAACGCTGACGGCTCCCGATACCGACGCCAAGCCGGAAGCCGCCGCGAAGACCGTGGAAGCGAGAAAGCCGACGAGTGCTACTCGTTAGCACGTGTGTTGGACGGGAGGTCGAACTCCCGTGCAATGTGAAAACTTAGCCAATTCCCGAGCCCGGCGTCGCAAGGCGTCGGGCTTTGATGTTGCGAGTTTTCGATCGCGTCGCAGGTGAACACAGAGCACGTCTCGCTCTCGGCAGGACATCAATGACAAATGACTATTGACAAATAACTAATGACAAATGATGTCACCGGCAGGACGAGGTTGGCACTTGACAGCCTGGGGAGCAAATCTCAGGAACGAATTCAAATCGAGATACACGACCGCAAAGCGAAGCTCGTTTAACGGCAGAGCCCAACGAGCCAGAATATTTCAACAGGCTGCGATCAGCCAAACGGCTCATTTCAACTGGTCACTTGCCTGTGCCACACGAACCCGCTGTCTCCGTTGTTCTGCCTGTTTTTAATGGTGCCGAGACGATTGAACGTGCGGTGCGTTCGATTCTCGACCAAACGTTTCGCGACATCGAGTTGATCGTCGTGGACGACGGGTCAACAGACGCAACCGTCCGGATCGTCACCGAGATCCAGGACCACCGCCTCCGGGTGCTCAGATGCGAACATCGGCATGTGGCATCCGCGGCCAATACCGGCACCGTTGCCGCGCGGGCTCCGATCATTGCTCGGATGGACGCGGACGATTTCTCGCACGCGACACGGTTCGACAAACAGATCGAATTGCTCCAGCGTCGTGACCTGGATGCCGTGGGGTGCCGAATCCGCATTGTGGATGAATCACGGCAACTCGCGAAATCCATGCAGCGCTACGCTCGCTGGATCAATGACGAAACTCTCGGTTCTACCGAGATCTCGGCCTTGCGCTTCGTCGAATTGCCGCTGGTGAACCCAACGATTCTCGCCCGACGTCGGTACTTTGAACTGGGCTTCCGCAGCGGAGACTTTCCGGAAGACTATGACCTCATGTTGCGCGCGGCGGCGACCGACATGCGGTTCGGCAAGGTCGATGAGATCTTATTCGATTGGATCGACAGTCCCACCCGCATGACACGTAACAACGCGAGCTATTCAAGTGCCGCGTTTGACCGCTGCCGTCGCATGCATCTGCTGTCCGGTCCACTCAGCGACGTCGGCAAGGTTGATCTTTGGGGCGTCGGTCAAACGGGCAAGCCGTGGCTTCGCTGGTTGCAAGATTGCGGGCTGGAAGTCGGGCGGGCCTATGATGTGAACGAGCGAAAGATCGGTCACAGCATTCACGGCGTGCTGGTGATGAGTCCCATGCAAATGCCAGCGACGGATGGAACGCCGCTGGTGATTGCCGTTGGCGCGGACAAAGCCCGTGCGTTGATTCGACAACACATTCTGCCGCGCGGTTATGTCCCCGGCGTTGATGCATGGTTTGTGGCGTGAACCCGCTCATCAGTAAATCGACGACTGAGGAATCGGCCGCAAGCAAGCAAATTAGGGGCTCCGTGCGGGTCTTGACGGACATGCTGCAAGGAATCCACTCGTCACCGCTTGACGGTCGGAATGGCGACGATTTCCGTTGTTTTTGCTGGCGGGCTCTGACAGCATGGGACTTGAATTCGAATCTTGTGAAAATCAACTTCGCGGTTGAAGCCGTCGCGATTTCCCCGAAATACGGCACACCACGGAGTCAAAAGTCGACAATCCGTCAGTTGCGATTCGGACAATTCGTCCTTGAAAAATCGTGGGTCATGCGACCACTGACAGACGATGCATGTCCGGAACAAGCTTCATGCTGCGGATCAACACAGACATTCTTCCTCAAACGTGCTTGACGTATTTGGCATTTCGTGTCTCGTTTCGCGAAACGTACGAACGCATCTTGCTTGCACGTCAAGTGAACGAAGAGGCCGAGGGTTTCGGTTTCCTGACCGAGGTTCCGTTTCTCAAGGCGGTGCCGCCACACGTGCAGTTGGATCTGCTGGCGGAAACGTGGAAGAAACATTCGGGTCGACGTCGCAGCAACGCGTCGCTGGTGGACGAGAGCGTGGTGTACGCGGCCTGTGAAACGGCGGCCCGCATCGTGGATGACGAACCGCAAATGATCTCGCACTTTCTGGACAGCGGACCGACGGAATTCACGCTTGCCGTGGATCGGTCGCTTTCCGCCCAATTGCGATCGCTGCACCTGAATTTGTCGAACGAAGGCGACTTTCTGCTCATCAGCCAGTTCGAAGACACACATCCAGACGAAGCCCGTTGGTTGAAGGACGAGTTTGAACTGGACAACGCTCGATTCGAGAGCATGTTCGAGGTGTTGGGGCGTTGGCACTTCTCGCCGGATTTTGACGCGAACTTGAAGTTGCTGCTCACGGACCGAGAGATCGCGAGGATCGCTTCGGTGTTTCCGCGACGCGAAGCCCGAGACGGATCGCACTCGGAAGCGTAAGGCCATTGATCGCATCGACGGCGCTCGTCAATGACATGGCTGGACATGGCGGTTGGTCTGTGGCATGGGTTTCGGCTCTTGCTGACAACGTTGAAGGGAAAGATGGCTGAAATGGCAAAGAAGAAGTCAACCACATCCGCCAAGAAACAAACTGTCAAGAGAGTCGTGAAGCAGGCACCGGTGAAGGCTGCCAAGAAGAAAGCTGTCCGGGAGCCGACGGCCAAGAAGCAGGCTACCCGAAAAACGGCTGCTAATAAGAAAGTCGCCAAGAAGGTGGCGAAAAAAGCTCCGAAAGCGGTCGCTGCGAAAGC
>JAQBZS010001002.1 GCA_027622115.1 Planctomycetota bacterium
GAAGAACCACCCGGCAACCGCTGAACAACGTCGCGACCGGGTTGGCCGCCACCACTGGGTTGATCGCCGTTGCCAAGTTGACCTCCGCGGATCTGCGGGTCGCCGGAACCAGGTTGACCACCAAGCACCTGCTGCCGCAATTCGCGACGCATCCGCATCATTTCCTGGATGGCCTGTCGACACTGCGCCGTTGCCTTCGGATCCGACGCCGGCGCATGCAAGTCGCGATCGGCTTCAAACAATTCGTAGCCAAACGTCGTTCGCAATCCGGCGAGCATTTTCCGCGCGGCGTAATAGGCCGGCGCGCCGTCCGGCCGCACGATCAGCAACACGTATGGAGCCGAATGCTTGTCTTGCTTGTCGCTGGACGGCGGTCTGAAACCGCCTCGAGTCGGAGCGTCTTGATCCAATCCGGCTTGAATTTGCCAATACTCGATCAGTGCGCGGGCGCCGGCCATGAGTGGGTTGTATTCCGACGTGAAGCCATAGAAATCCTTTTCGTCGAGCCCGATGTCTTCTTGGGCAAACCGATACCCCGCCTTGGAACATTCGATGAGGATCGGTCGGCGAGTCGTACCGTGTGCGCCGTCGAAGGCCACGAAGGTGTATTGCGTCGACTGTGTGACCGCTTGCTTGCGTAATTGTTGCAGTCGTCGAGTCGCGTGATCGATCTTCTCCTGCAACTCTTCAGCGGTGGCCGATGTCGAAGCCGAGGCGGTCACTGTCTCCTGTCGGCGTGATTGAAGAGCTTGCAGTCGCTGTTCGGCCTCGGCAATCGACTGTCGCAATTGTTTGGCCTGCCCCAAGAAGTTGGACAACTGAGCCATTGCACCGTCCACTTGAGCCTTCTCGACTTCATGCTCGCGAGTCAAAGTCGCAAGTTGCACATTCCATCGTTTGTCGGGATCGATCGGTGGGGGAGACGGTGCCGGAATCCGGGCCACGATGCTTGGCGACGCTTGCGTAAGACGCGGCGACATCCCTCGTGGCACGAATTGAGCCGGCGGCATTGGGGGCGGGAAACTCTTCGCCAGCGGAGCATCCGGGATCTGCACGGGACTCGGGGCGTCATGCGGTTCCACGAAACGCTCGGAAATCCGTGACGCCTTTTCGTGAGCGACGGCATTCGATCGGATCCGCCGCGTCGTCACCAGCAGCAGCAGGATCAACGCACCCATTGCGCAGACCAAGACCGCCAGGAACGGAAACAGCGAAACGGTGTCGTTGGTACGAGGTCGAGCCATAAGGACAACGGGTCGGCAAGATGCGGGCTTGTAAACTGCCGGTGTTACGCGGCTTTCTTATCGACACGAGCTGTCAGCAGATGCACGGCAGCGTTCAAGCTATGCAACGTTTCCTCGAAAGCGTGCGACGTGCGCACGGCCTCCAGGTTTTCCGTAAGCCGTGTTTCCAACTGCACGAGCTTGTTCTGTTCCGACGTCAGCGTGAGCAACACTTCGGTCTGATTCCGCAATTCGAGCAGTTGCTGACCGGCAACCGTCGAACCCGCGTCGAGTGCGTCTCGCCAACGATTGACCACTTCGATGATCCCGGTGACGGATTCGCCGAACGCCGCCTGATGTGCGGATTGTTCAGCCGACGCTTGCTGGCGAGCCTGTTCCAGAACCTGGTTGAGTTCTCCGGCCCAGATTTTCGGTATCGCGGTCTGTGAGGCCTGCAACGCCGAGACACCAGATTCGAATTGACCGGCGATCGCCGCGCTGTACTGCACCAATTCCCCTCGGATCGTCCGCAGCTGCTCCGAGTGATCCGTGAGCGTGGCGGTTGTGCCCGTTGTCAGAGCGGATGCGAACTCCTGCCGCTGTTCATCCAGCGTCTGCAACCAGCGAGTCCGCATGGCGTCCAAGCTTTCTCGCCAGATTTCGTTTTGGCTTTGCATCAGAGCTTCCGTGCGTTCGAGCAACAGCGACGCCGCTTGTTCCTCGGCATCCAGAATCGGCGATCCGGCCAACGATTCCGGCGGGAAGATCGCGTCAAAACGAGTCACGCTGTACGCCTCGACTTGAGCTTGGATGCTTTGTTCCGCCTGCTGAACGAGAAACGATCCAAACACCATCACCAACGACAAGGCCAGTGCGAGCGCGGTCGTATCGAAGGCGATCGCCAAGCCGCCGGTCACGGTGCCGAGTGATTCGTCGAGTTGTTCGGGTGTGACTTCGGCGATCGCCATCGTGATGCCGATCACGGTGCCGAGGAATCCGAGAATCGGCACGGCCCAGGTGATGGTTCTGACCAAGGCGTGGCTTTCGTGCAGTCGCTCGGCTTCAATTTCGCCGAGGTACTTCAGATGGCCTTCGAGCCCTTCGCTGCTGCGACGGCCTCGCACAAAGGCGCACACGTCCCGCAATCGCCGGATCACGCATGTGTCGTTGAAGCGATCGCCCAACTGTTGCACGTGGCGTGCAATCAGTCGTGCGCGACGTTCGCTGTTGTGTTCCTGTGTGAATTCAGGATCGGACAACACATCAACGTTTAGGGCACGGCGTTCGCGAGGCAGGCGAAGAGCTTTGATGAGCAGCACCGCCATGCCAATGAAGAAGAGTGTCGCCGTGGCGTATTCCAGCGGGTGGCTGCAGAAATAGCGTTGCGCGAGTTCACGTTGCACCGGCAACACGGGAATCAGCGCATAGAACCCCGCCGTCAACAGGCCGCCCCACAGCAACGGAGATGTCAGGATCGGATTCGGCGATCCTTGGGGTGCGACGGTTTCACCGGGCGCGCGAAGTGAATCGGCCGTGGAAGCTTGCTCAGCCATGCGTGGCCTCGATTGAATCGATTGAGGATGAAACGGGTACGACTCTCGCATGGAGCGGACCCGGCAATTCCTACAATCGGTCAAATCGATGAAGTCCGTTGAATCGAATTACCACGATCACGCAAGCACTGCCGATTCTCGGCGACTTCTCCTCGAACGTGCCGGTTGTTGGCTGGGCTACGGTGTTGAAAATATTGACCCGGTGATCTGCGGCTTTTCGCATGTGCAGGTGTAGAGGAGGCCTGGGGTTGGTTAGTCAAAGTTCCTGACGCTACCGTTTTCTATGTGCTCTCCGGGGCATTCCGCTCTCCACCGAACCCGCGTCGGTGGAAGCGACGCAATGCGTCGAAAACCAGCCGACGAGCACGAGCGGAAGCTCTATGGCTTAGTTGAGAAGAATCGGCCGGGCCCTTCATTAGCTTGTCAGTCGTGGCTTCCACCGGCACGGGGCGCACGGGG
>JAQBZS010000009.1 GCA_027622115.1 Planctomycetota bacterium
GCACAGGTCGAAGATCCCAAGATAGGAAGCGTGTCGCCCATGTCCGAAAAAAAGCCGGATCCGTTGATTCCGCGCCAAAGGAACGAGCGCTGCCCGGTCTGTGGCGCAATCAGCTACTCGCGAGCGGGAGTCCATCCGCAATGCGCGGTGCGACAGGCCGACGAGAAGCGAATGAATCGCACCAAGGCTGAAAACTTGGTTGGAAAACCGGTGAAGCCCGTCAGTGACGTCAAGCCCTGGCAGCGTGTCTGCCCGAAGTGCAAGGCTTTGCAACACGTCCGCAAAAAAGTGTGCGAATGCGGTCACGCTTTCGCCGTCCGGTCACGTCCGCCGGTAAGCGACAACGACTGATCGAGCGGTGAACGCGGTTTAAGTTAGAATTCGCGAGCTTGGCGCACTCATTCAATCCGAGGACGCAGTCGTGAAACCGCTTCCAGTACCGCTCATTGTCTTAGGCATCGTTGCGTCTTGTGGTGTATCGCCTAGCCGCATCGCGAAAGCGGACCAGCTGCCGACGGCATGGGGGCAGGTCAATAACGGGTTGCGGGCACGCTTGATTCCCGTATCCGCGGAAATGAGCGAAGACGAAATCGATCCGTCAAAACGACTCGACACGTTTACGGACGCGGACGATGCTGCCTTTGTAATCGAGGTCGAAAACGTCGGTCGCGATCCCATCAAGCTGCTCGACACGCGCTACCGCAGCCGAGGTCAGAAATTACGCGGCACGCCGCACTCCGATTGGTGCAGCCAGTTTCTGTTTTCGCTCAATTCCCTTGACGACGCTGGGCGGCCAACCCTGCGGTGCCTTGATCCTGAACTGACCTTGGGCGAGGCAGTCGTCAGCACGCTTGATCCCGGAAAATTGCACCGGTTTCTGATCCGACCCGCGCGATGGGTCAGCGCGGTGAAGTATCGGCCGAAACCCGGTCCGCATCGAATCTCAGTGACCTATCATGGGTTGCCTCGCCAAGCCGCCGACATTCTCCGCCTGAATCAAGAGGACAGCCCCGTGCTGGCAGCCGCTTCGGTCGAAGTCGTGACGCCTGCGGTGTCGTTTGAGATTGCCGCCGCTGAAAATGCCGCGCAAACCCCGATTCGCGTGTGGGGAGAACCGAACAACGGATTGCGAGCCGCCATTACATTTGCTCCGAATCAACGGTCGCATCCGCATGGCACTCGGCCAAGCCTGGAACTGTATGTGCAAAATGTGAGCAAGCGGCTGATCACGATTCCTGCCACGCTTGTGCTCTCCGAATTCAAAGTCGGCATGACCGACGATGGCGGCAAGATTGTGAAAGTTGACCAAGCGCATTACCTCGGCATCCGCGTCGTTACGCGAGTGACTTTGCGGGAAAAGCAGATCGCCATCTTTCAGGCCGGCAACATCGGAATCCTGTCGGCGCCAAAAGACATCGACGCATTTCGCGGGAAGACCCACATGAGGATGGTCGCACTGCCGGGCGACTACCACCTGCAACTTTCGAAAGATGTTGGATCGAGCATCCTGCGCAAGGATCGACAAGGCAAAATCCTGGCACCGCTCGCGGGCGACTGGAAGGGGCAACTGACGACCGGTCGGACTCCTTTCACGATTGTGGAAGCTCAAGCGGACGCAAAAGCGGAATGATGCGTCCTCCACGAAATTGACTGGAAACTCGGCCGATCTTTCCTGCTCGATCGGATCGTGACGGCTTCATGGCTGGTGCCGGCCTCGCGATCCATTTCGCCGTCACAATCCACTCGACGCATTTTCGCTGCCTCGTATCCCCGATTTACCCGATCGGCGGGATGTACTAACGCGTGGCTGAAATGCCACGGATCGTGTGGCGTTTTTCCGTCGCTCCTGCAAATGCGTGCTAGGCTTGTTGTGTGCCGCTGACTTTTGTCCGCCGCACCCCTCCAAAACTTCCCCACAGATTCCCGCATTTCAATCGAGTGCGGATTCCAAACAGGTGGCGTGTCGTTTGGGAGGCCCCGTGGGTCGAGCCGTAAGTGTCGTTGACGCGAAACGAGTCGATTCACGGGGTCCTTCCGACGTTTCCTAGCCACCCCCGCTCCCAGCCGGTCCACCACCGAGGTCGTCCTTGCGTGATCGGTCGATGTCTCAACCTCTTGGTTTTGTCTAGCTCTGCGGTTTGTGTCCGTCGAACAAGTTCGACAACGCAACCCCTTCCTCTTTCTGCCTGTTGTCATGAATACTCGCCGGATCGCGATTGATGCCCTAGCGCTCGGCCTTTTGGCCGTGGTCGGGTTTCTTGCGCTGAGCCTGCTCTCATACAACCCCGAGGATCCGCCGTCTCGGATGGTCTATCCCATGCCGACGGAAGTCACCAATCTCGCGGGACCGACGGGTGCCAAAGTCGCACACGGACTGCGCATGAATTTGGGGCTGGGCGCGTACTTTCTATTGTTCGCCCTCGCGTCCTTCGACGCTCGCTTGTTCGCACGGGAAGACACCCCGGCTGAAACCGACGCTGCGGACTTCGATCCCGAAGACGAGTCGCTGCCGGGTGAAGGCGCGGACGCGGACGACGCTGGCAAAGCTGCAACTCCCGTCCCCGTTTACTCACGATTGGCCGGTGCGATCTTGGGTGTCTGCGGCACATGTCTATTGCTTCAAACCGTGTTCCCGAGCCTTGGAAACACGACGATCGGCAGCGGCGGCCTCTTCGGCAATTGGGCTGCACTGGCTTTCGCCGAGGAATTCACGACAGCCGGCATCGTGATGCTGGCGTTCTCCATGACCACGGCTGGTGTGGTGTTGAGCAGCGAATTCAAGCTCATCGGATTCGTGATCCGGATGCTGGCGACGCCCATCAAATTGGCACTTACAACGATCACGGCGACTCGACGTGCCTTGCAACGCATCCGTCTGAAACGAACCGCCCGCACAACCGCCGGGACACTCGCCCGCTCCGTCGGTCTTGAATTCGACGCATCCGATACGGACTCATTCGAGAACGCCGTCGACCATGACCTCGACGACGTTCAACCGACCACGACGATGCCTTTGGCGGAGATCGAGGAACCCGCGTTGATCTCGAAGTTCGCGGACCGCAAGGAAATTCGAGTCAACCGGCCAGCCGGTGGTCGATCGGCACGCGAAGAAATGATCGCCCGCTTGGAAGCCAGCAGTCGGGAATCCGCGCAACCATTCTTGCTGCCGGGACTCGAACTCTTCGACGAAGCTGAAGAGTTTCCGTACGAATTGCTGGCCAAGAGTGCCCGCGTCGCTGCCGCCACACTCGAACGCACCTTCCAGGAATTTGGGCTCAACATCCGAGTCGTTGAAATCGACACTGGTCCCGTGATCACGCAATTTGAATTGGAACTCGAAGCCGGTTTGCGGTTGTCGAAGGTCACGGCGTTGGCGGACGACCTGGCGGTGGCGCTTCGCGTGCCGTCCGTGCGAGTTGTGTCGCCGATTCCCGGCAAGAACACCGTGGGCGTCGAGGTTCCGAACGAGAAACGCGTGATGGTGCGACTCCGCGAACTCGTGGAATCCTGCCCCACGGAATTCGACAAGAAACGTATCCCCATCTATCTCGGTAAAGACGTGAGCGGTCGGCCGTTGGTGGTGGACCTGACTCAAATGCCGCACCTGTTGATCGCCGGTCGCACGGGAACCGGCAAGAGCGTGTGCTTGAACACGCTGATCCTCTCAATGCTGATGACGCGTCGACCGGATCAAGTGAAGATGCTGATGATCGACCCCAAGATGGTGGAACTCAGCCCGTACAAACGCGTGCCGCACTTGATGCACCCGGTGATCACGGACATGAAAAAAGCGGAAGCCGTCTTGGCCTGGGCCGTCGACAAAATGGAAGAACGCTACGATTTGCTGTCTCGCTGCGGCGTCCGGCATTTGGACGGCTACAACAAGCTGGACCACGATCAAATCTTGAGCCGCATGAAAGTCGATCCCGACAGCGCGGAAGCCGACGAGATTCCCAGTTCGATGCCGTACATCGTGATCATCGCGGATGAAATGGCCGACATGATGATGACGTCCGGCAAGGACGTGGAAGGTCACATCATCCGACTGGCTCAGAAGTCGCGAGCCGTGGGGATTCACCTTGTCCTGGCCACGCAAAAACCGACCGTCGATGTGATTACGGGATTGATCAAGTCCAACCTGCCTGCACGGATTTCCTTTCAAGTGGCAAGTCGCACGGACAGTCGAGTCGTGTTGGATGAGATGGGAGCCGATAAGTTGCTCGGCAACGGCGACATGCTGTATCTCGCCCCCGGCACCAGCAATCTCACGCGAGCCCAAGGCACGTTTGTCAGCGACGAAGAATGCAACGCCGTGATCGACTTTTACAGCGATCGCGAGCCGGAATACTGCGAAGAGTTGGCCCAGATCAGTGCGAACGCGGCCACGGCCGGCAAGTCCGAGGCCGACACGAATCGGCAGCGAGACGATCTCTACGATCACGCGATCAGTTGTGTTGTTCGCGAGGGTCGCGGCAGTGTGTCGTTACTCCAGCGACACCTGGGAATCGGCTACGGCCGGGCGGCACGACTGATTGACTACATGGCCGAGGACGGCATCGTCGGCGACTACAATGGTTCGCAAGCTCGTGAAGTGCTCTACACCGTCGATCAATGGGAATCGATGCAGTCGGGTCCGCCGCCGGACGAGAACAACTCATTCGCCGACGCAGAACACGAATTGGTCGCCGTCGGTGCGAATTCATGATCGGGCGAAGGCTCCACTAAGAACGTCACCCGCCAAATCTGAAAGCCGTAAGCGTGACGCCCAAGTCCTCAACCCGCTTTTTTCTCCGATAGTGCATCAATCAAACAACCGTACAGAATTGCGGTTTTCGAAATGAATCCGATTTGGAAGCGCCAAGACGGTAGATTCATTTCTACTGAACCACGATGACCAGCTTTGGATGCACGTCGCGCAAGCGAGCGACTCCAGCTTCCGTGATGTGTTTCATCCCGCTCAAAGTCAGCTTCTTGAGACTCTTGAGACTCGCCAGGGCTTGAAGTCCGTCATCCGTCACTTGCGCACTTCCGATCTTCAACAACTCTTGCAAACGCGGCATTTTCGCCAGCAGTTTCATTTCGGCGTCACCGACTTTCGGAGCGTATGAAGCGTCGAGTCGCAACAGCGTTTTGATCCGCGACGCGTGCGCGAGACCCACGGGCGAAGCTTGGTTGTCCAGCAGTGCGAGGTCTTCCAGCGGCAGGTTCGCCAGAGACGCAACCGCTTCGCCGGAACTCGCGGCATCCTTGCTGCCGATGCCGCATCGACGAAGTTGGGTGAGCGACTTCAGGGATTCGGCTCCGCGGTCCGTGAAATGCGTGTGCGCAAACCACAGTCGGTCCGAGATGCTGATCTTCGCAATCTCGCGAAGCCCGGCATCATTAAGTGGTGTGAAGTGGAAGTTGACGCTCTCCAACTTCTTGAGTGCCGTGAGGTGGGCGAAACCGGTTCCCATGCATTGCGTTGAAGCGAGGCCCAACTTGCGAAGTTCGGTCAGCTTGCCGAGATGCACCAGACCGTCATCGGTCACCGGTGTCAGGGTGAGGTTGAGTTCCCGCAGTCCGGCAAGCGTGCCCACGTGTTGGAGGCCGTCGCCCTTGATTTGGCAATTCGCCACGTCGAGCTTTTTCAACGACGTCAGTCCGGACAGGTTCGCGAGCCATCCATCCGTCACGCGTTCGTTCCGTCCGCCCCGCCCTTTGAGCGGATTGTTTCCGTTGTAAAGATCGATTGTCGTCGGAACTTGAAACAAGTCCGTCGCCGCATCATCGGCGGTCAAATAAAGCCACTTCGGCCCGGACGGCGAGAAGTAAATCCTGCCGCCAATATCCTCGATTTCGGCCTGAAGCTTGAGCGATCGCCGCCGCAATGGAATCGCACTTTCAATCGCGGGAAGCATGTCGGACAACCGCTTGCGTAAGCTGGCTTTTTGAATCATGGCCGTCAGCGCGCCGCGATCGAGATCTCTGTCGAGCGATAGGATTCGCCCCAACATTGCCCGGTCGGCAGTTCCCACCGACAGCAACCCAAGTACCCCGGTCAAGTAAGCCTTAACCTGAGAGTCAACCTGATCAAAGCCCTTGGACGACAACGGCTGGCCGAGCGCGATTCGCATGGCATTGTGCATCAGGTACTTGCCGGTCTCGTGCTTCATGTGAATCGGATCGCGGTGCAAATCGGTGACCGCCTGAAATGCGGCTCGCTGCCCTTGCATGTCCTCGGCGATTTTGGCCAGCAACTGGATCGCTCGCGCTTGCCGCAATTGACGGCCCGGATGCAAGCGACGCAGTTCCGCAGTCAAAGCTCGAAAATACGCCGGGCTATGCTGCATCGTCGCGTTGGGGTCGTCGTTCGCAAATTCCTCCTCCCGCGACGCATGATGAGCCCACCCAGAATGGATGACGAAGACCGCTCGGGGTTGCAGTGTCATCCACTTCGAGATCGTCGCCACATCCTGTTGCAGCGTCGACCCGTAGTGCGGTTGCACGGAAACAACGTCGTACTGCTTCTGCTTGAACGCTTGCGGCCAAAGTGTGGACGACTTGACGCACGGCATCTCCGGATGCGCGTCGATGAAGGGCAGGCTCTTGCCACAAGCCACGTGCCATTGAACGTCTCCGTCCAGCAGCGAGGGAATGGTGTCCCACGTCAACGAGTTGCCGATCAAGAAATAGCTCGGTGCTTTTTCGTCGGCACACAGGCCTCGACCAAACAGAACAAGGCAAATCGCGAATGCGTTCAGCGAAAGATTGCGAGGAATCATGCAAGCTCCGATTTCAGTTGGCCGACACCTTCGTGGCGAATACGTTTTCACTGCCGCTCGCCTAACAATTCCATACGTCATGACGCAATCGGCGATCCGCCCGGCTGATACGTGACCGAAGACCGGGCACTTTCCCAAAGCTGAACCTGCTGGACGGGAATGCCTCGTGACGACAACGTTTCGAAAATGATCCTGGCAACTGTCTCCGTCGTGGGATTGGATTCCAACAGCACGACGGGTTCTCCCAGGTCCAGCAATTGCGGAACAATGGGGTCCTCGCGACATAAGATCATGCGAGAATCGAGTTCCGAGTTGATCCAAGCGGAGATTTCCGCCGACACCTCAGCAGTGGTGCCAACCAAGTTTTCGGCCTCGAGTAAGATCACGGCACGACCGTTGTGGCCATGAAGATTCCGGCACGGCCCATCATAATTGAGCAACCGGTGGCCATAGCAGAATTGAACCTCAACACAGTGAGTGGGCATCAAGAGTCGGCCTATTTGCGGTAAGAAGGGGCTTGGCCTAGCATATCCGGTGTTCCGAGAATTGGCCAATCGATCGATCAAGGGTGGTTCGCAACCGCTTGTCGCTTGGATCACCGTCATATCAACGCGGAGTCACCGATACCGTGGATCTTGAGGGTAAAGTTGCAATCGTTACGGGTGCCGCCATTCGCATTGGTCGCTCGATTGCACTCAATCTGGCCGGACACGGCGTCAAGATCGCGCTGCACTTCGGACACTCCCGATCCGAAGCCGAAGAAACTGCGGCCGAGATTCGCACGCTCGGCATCGACGTGTGCCTGATTCAGGCGGACCTGCAACATCCGGTCGCCGCCGCCGAGGCGATTGTGGGCCGGGCAATTTCGCATTTTGAGCAGGTGGATATTCTCGTCAACAGCGCCGCAATCTTTGAAACGGGTTCACTGGCATCGACGACCGAAGACCAGTTTGACCGCCATTTCAACGTAAATACAAAGGCTCCACTGTTTCTGAGCCGGCAATTCGCGCAGGCCCTTTTGCCGGAAAAGCGGGGCCATATCGTCAATATCGCGGACTGGCGCGGGACGAATCCCGCACCCGGTCATCTTGCCTACACGCTGACCAAGCACTCGCTGTTGGCCCTGTCGACCATCCTGGCACGGGAACTCGCACCCCGGATTCAGGTCAACAGTGTTTGCCCCGGTGCCGTGCTCGCGCCCGTGGGTGCTGGGCCGGCTGACATACAAAACGTCTTGCGCGAAATCCCACTCGCGAGGTTTGGGACTGCCGACGAAATCTCGCGGGCAGTCGTGTTTCTCTTACAATCCGACTTTGCAACAGGAACGGTGTTGCATGTCGATGGTGGCCAACGGTTCTAAGGATTTAGGATGTCCGACATCATCACGATTCGTGAATTGAGACTTCGAACCGTCATCGGCATCGGAGCGGAAGAACGACGGGACCGACAGGATCTCGTCGTACATTTAGTGCTCTATACGGACTGTGCGAAAGCCGGAGCGTCCGACGACATTGCTGATGCCGTCAATTACCGCACGGTTACGAAACAGGTCATCGAACTGGTTGAAGGCTCCGAGTATTACCTGGTGGAGAAACTCGCCACGGAGATTGCCAAACTGTGTTTGGCTCACAACCGCGTCGAGCGAGTTCGCGTGACGGTGGAAAAGCCGCAAGCGTTGCGGTTTGCGGAAACGGTCGGCGTCACGATCGAGCGGAGCGCGGCGGATGTCACTTAAGCACCGCGCGTTCCTGGGACTCGGTTCAAACATCAACCCGGAGCAAAACCTCGCACTGGCCGTGGAACAGCTTGCGGCCTTCGGCACGGTCTCGCGAGTTTCCAGTGTCTGGGAATCGCCGCCGATGGGGTTTCTCGATCAACCATCCTTTCTAAACGCAGCCGTGCTGCTCGAAACGGACCTCTCCGCGGAAGACGTCAAAGCGATCGCGATCGCGGGCGTGGAACAGTCACTGAAACGCCGCCGCGATCCCCAGAACCCGAATGGCCCGCGAACGATCGATATCGACATCTTGCTATTCAACCGGGATGTGATCGAGCAGCTAAGTATTCCGGACCCATACATTCTGACTCGTAATTTTGTCGCCGTGCCGCTGGCCGAAATCGCGCCACAAGAATTGCACCCGGTGACCGGGGAGTCCATCGAGATAATCGCATCGGTGCTGCAACGCACGACGCCCTTGAAGCGGCGGGGTGATATTCGGTGGCCTGCCGGGAGAACTGACTCCCACGGAGCAAAGTCAAATCTTCAAGCCGAATGATTTCTGTCCAATCGGCTTTAAGCATCTCGCCAAAGGCTTGTGCGGTCGATGATTCCGGATATCAGCCGCGACGTGTTGCGGCTCTCTGAAAGCCATTATAACTCAAGTAGCGAACCTTCCGGGTCCAGTGGATCGAGTGGGGGAACTTTGTAGTCAGTGGTTGCTGGTCAATGATCAACGCACGGGAGAGATGACCAATGAAGTCAATTATGGTCGCGATGGCTCTGACGGTCTCGGTTGGACCCGCCTTGCAAGCAGAGGTTCCGCCGAAAACTTATCTCGTTGTGGAACTTCGGGACGGATCGCTCGTCGTGGGCCGACCGGAGCAAGTCGCGCGGCTACCGTTCGACTGCGTGCTTGGGCGCGTGCGATTCCCAGTGGATCGGATTGCAAACGTCGAGATGCACAAGGACGGCGAAGGCGCACTGATTACCACAACGAAAGGCGATCGGATTAACGGTCACTTCGACACCGGCTCGCTGAAAGTGCAATCCGAAGGAGGTGTGAGAGCTTTGCCGCTGACGAGCATCACGCGGTGGCACTACGACCGTGGTGGAAACGTCGGCAATGTTGCGCTCAAGATCAGAGGGACAACCGTGGATGGACCATCCAGTTACCCCGAAAACCTACTCGACGGCAAGACCAGCGGATACCACGGGACACGTGGATGGTCTCAGAGTCCAACCCCTGCCACTTGGACCGTGACTTTGCCGAGGCCATATCCCTTGCGCCAGATTCGGCTGCTACTGTATGACCGCGATTCTCGATCCTTTCGCTATACGATCGCTACGTCGGCGGACGGAAAGACGTACGAGACGGTCGCGGACCATAGCCGTGAGTGGTCGCGGAGTTGGCAAGACCATTCGTGTCCAGGACGCCCAGTGCGGTACATTCAAGTGCGCTGTTTGGATAGCACATATAACAGCCGTCCCCGTGAAGGAGGTTTTTTTGCGGTCGAGCTGGAGGCGTACTGTATTCCCAAGCTCAAACCGGCAATTCCAGGCGGCAGCCTTTCTCGGTTGCCGACTCATTTCGGCAAACTGTTGCTCGCGGGACGACAAGACTGATTCAATCAATTCCCGAACCGCCAGCCGGGGTCGTCATGCCGTTGAGTGTCTTCTCGAATCGCTGCCACAACTCGCGAGCACGTGCGGCGGGCTGGCGACGTTTTTTCCAGTACACGTAGAGCATCGCGACGGTCATCCACACCGCCGATCCAATCAAAATGGTCACCCAGATCGGCGTCCACATGTAACCGTATTCGCGTTCCACAAACTCAGTGACGTGCCGACTGAGCGAATGCAAGCTGCCCGAAAGCGGCACGAGAAACGCCGCGAGCACTCCCAACAAAACCCACACCGATGGCGAAAACATGAATGCGACTCGCAACTCGATCGGTGGCCGATTTCCTTCGGCGAACGAAACCGACAACGTGATGTCGGCCGCCGATTTCCGCAGGCTGCTCAGAAAATTGAACGGTCCACGCGGAATCAGCACGCGAACCTCGTGAGCGCGTTCATCCGAATCTCCCTGCTCCACGCGATCGATCAGTCGCGCGCTTCCACTGCATTTCAGTAACCAGCGATCTGAGTCGAACCCCGGCAACACCACGCGAATGCGGTATTCGTGACCGGGCTTCAGCGGATAACCCGCGAGACTTGGACGCACCGGTCGATTGCCTTCCCAGACTTCAACACGAGGATCCAGCGCGGACAAGCTTGCCGGGATAAACGGTCGTTCGCTCATTGGAATAGCTCCCCGGCGATTGGCTGCGGCTCCGCGCTCCGGGCCGATCCCGGCACGAAGGCTGCGTATTGATCGCGTGTTTGATCGACCACGAAATGACTTAAGACTTCGGGTTGACCAAAGTCCCTGTCCGCCAGCGTTCGATGAAACGAAATCACCGCCAGCCACGTCGCGAGCTTCATGGGCGAGATTGACGCCAGTTCGACACGTGAAGGCTCGACGTTGGAAACGTGCTGCTTCCACACTCCGGCCGATGTGGCCGGCAATTGGGCCGCCGCAGGCTGCGCCTCGTTGATCTCTTTCGGCCAGAGGATGCGTAGCTGTCCCACAACTCGATTCGGTGAAGACATCATCGCCAACTTGGTTTTCAAGTCGTTGGGGATTCCGCTGCCGGTGGCCAGCAACAAGGCGATGCCCTGTGGTTGCTCCTGATCCCCGTCGCGACTCCACTTGCAAATGATGAGTTGGCCGTAGGTGGCATGGTTGCCGAAAGACTTGTTGCTGATGTTCATCGGTCGCCAGCCGTTGACCGCACTGCCTTCCGTCCTCAAGCACCTCAGCCACGCCGCCAACCCGGCATGAAGATCGTCGGAGAGCGCGGTGAGTCGCGTTGATTCGAGCGTGCGTTCGGCGGCACGGAGTTCACGAATCCATAAGTCGTGCAGTTCACCGGACGGGATGTCGCGTTCAATCGCGAGTGGCTCGACGACAGCGATCGGACTGGGTTGGGAGTCGCCATTGTCGACTGAATCGCAAAACACCAGTGCCTCGTATCGATCTCGCAACTGCTGAAGCGCTTGCCGCAGCGGCGGCGACTCGCCGAACGAATTCGCCACCCGTTCCACATCGGTCGATGTGAACGGCAACAGGACTTCATGTTCCGCCAATGCCCGGTTGAAGTATTGGGCCAGCAACGGTTGCATGCGAGCCGCGACCACGTGTTCGAGTTGCTTGGCGTTCACCAGCGGCATAGTGATGGAGTGGATTGTTCCGTGCCGACGGATCGGAATCCCACGCTCCCATCGCTGCGCCGCATATTGGCTGAAGTGCTTGGACGCAGATTCCCAATACCCCGACTCCGCGAAGACGAACACCGGAATCGCCGGCAACGATTCGACCAGCTCCGCGATGCCGCTGTGAAACGCGCCGCAAAGTTCCGGATCGGGCGGTTCACCGAGAAGGCTTTCAAGGGCATCGAAGGCGAACACCACCGGCCGCCCGAACAAGACGAACAGTTCGACCACCGCCCCCAAGAGTTCCTCGACCAGCGTGCCGCGCGACGCATCAATCTCACCGTCACTCACCTGCGTGTATTCATCCGACAGAAAACGGTTCAGCCCGTTGCGGTTCTCGGCAAAAGCGTGCTCGATCAACGCGGCATATAATCGATGGCGAATGCGGTCGCCGATTGTGCGACCTTGTTCGCGACGATCGATGTGCGAACGCGCCAGTAATCGGAGTTGATCCGGTACGACACCCACGGACTCGCAGAATCCGCTCAGGCTGGCGGCAGCGATAACACCGTCACTCCCCAATCGCTTACTCCAATTGTCTCGGTGTTGCTGTACCGAATCGGTCCGAGTGCTGAGTGCCGGCGAGATGAACCGTGCCCAACGACTGGTCTCCGTTTGGGAATTCGCATGGAAGATGAACCAATCCGTTTCCGACAGCGATTCGATGGCGTCGACTAGCACGCGACGTGCAAACCAATTGGCCAACGCATTCAGTTGCGAGCAATGCGAGGCTTCCCCTTCGAGAACTTGCACGAGTTGATGCAGCAGATATTCGGGAAACGGGCGATTCGTGTCGAAGAATCGCGGCACGACGGTGGGGCCGGCATTCATCGCCTTGTTCAATCCGTGATTGACCAAGTGCGTCTTTCCCGCACCGCGTTTGCCCTTAATCAGAATGACGCCCGAATACGGGGCGCGATGGGATTGATGGTCTTCAACAAGCTGGTCCTCGAACGCGGCTCGGCGAAAGCGGTCGATCGCCAGATCGAGTTTCTGCCGCACATCGACGTTGATTTCCGGCACATGAACCGTGGACATGCTGCGGGCAAGAACGGCGGGATGGACGAAGTCGTTGAACGGGTTCTCGAATTCGCGCAATTGGTCGAGTAGCGCGGGCGTGAGTGCTGCGCTGTCGACGGATGTCGAATCACTGTTTGATGTCGGCATAGAATTTGATTTCCTGTCCGAGTAACAACGCGTATTGCTCATCCTTCAACTGATACATTGGTCCGGTGTAAGGGTGCAGCGCCAGCCGCTGTTCCCGCACCAATTGCCGCAATCCATCGTGGAATTGGCCGATGCTGATCAAATTCGATTGACCGACATGACGGAAGAGGTCCGGCAGCGGACACGTCTGTTGTGGGTTCCGACGCCGATAGTCGCGGACGAATTCGACGGCGGCCGTCAACCATTTCATGTCGCCATGTTGCGCATCGGCTTGCATGGACGGTGCCGCAGCATTCGGTGCGGCGGACGTGGCTGTGGATGAGGCTGCAACTTGTGGCCCGACCGCAGCTTGCGCGGCGATCGCAGCTTGTGCAGTTGCTGTGGCGAGCAAAGACTCGCGTTTCAGCAACCGTCCCACCAAGTCATTTTGAACGATCAGACTCTTGCCAGTGTTCTCAAGCTGTCCTCGCATGGCCCCGAGGACTTCATCAAGTTGTCCTCGAATCGCACGGAATACTTCCTCAAGCTGGCCTGGCATCGCACGGAGGAATTCGCGATGGGAGTCCGATACATCGAGCAACTCGCGCAGCAATGTCAGTTCCCCACAGTTTTGCAGAGCGAATTCGATCCCAGCTTGTGAAATGCGATACAGGTCGTTGGTCTTTTTCCCCTGTTTCCGGACTTCCCCAGTTGGCTCCACCCAGCCGTTCGCGGCAGCCAATGCCGCAGCCTCTATGAGGACTTTGGAGCCTCCAGTGAAAATTCCGGGCTTCGCATTCGTACCCCGCAACGGCAATGGCTTTGGATCGAGCATGGCTTTGGTAAGCCATTGAATCGCTTCGTTCCGCGCGGATGGTTTCGCTTTCGCCACCAGTGAGTCTCCTGTTGCCACTTCGAATCTTCATCCACCGCCGTTGCTAAAGTTCCAACATACGGACGATCCGAAGCCTTCGCAAAGGTACTCGACATTACGAAATCGGTTTGGTGCCGATAATTCGGCGATTGACGGTTACGTGAATCGAATGAAAACAGTCTTTGAATTAGCCGTTTGGGCGATAGCCCCGGTTCTGCCACGATTGACCGGAACCGTGGCTAGCGCCAAAACGGCTAATGAATATCCGCGCTAGCGCCCAATGGCCCCAGAATTCTGCAATTTACGTGAGCGGCAAGGCGTTAGCCGCCGGTTTTTAGGTTCATTCCGGAAATGAGTGCCGGATACCCCACGACAACAAATGGAATGAGTTTTCTCTCCGGACTGCTGCTGCCGACCATTGGCGGGCCGAGTGTGGCGTTGTATCAACCGCTCGGTTTGTGGGACGAAGTGAGTATCAACACGCCCTCCGTTTACACGGGACACCGGCGACAAACTCTTTCGCCGCAGCATGGTCAACAACAAATCATTCCACCAAATCGTGGTTCGGTACCGTGCTACAGACTAATGAACTTGAATTTGTACGAGAATTTGATGAGAATCCGCGCAACAAACACTGGAATCGATGCTTTCAATCGGATATAGAGTGGCCTCTCACCCGTTTCTACGTTTCACGAGGATATTCGAATGGCAAAGAAGAGTTCTGAAGGGCCGACTAAGAGTCAGGCAATACGCGACTATCTCAAGGCCAGCCCCGGTGCCATGCCGAAGGAAGTGGTCGCCGCTTTGAAGGCACAAGGCTATGACGTGACTTCCACCCACGTGAGCGTGGTAAAAGGTGGTCTTGCGGGAGCCAAGAAACAGAGAAAGTCGAAAATAAACAAGTCGCAAGCCATTCGCGATTATCTGGCGGAGAATCCCGACGCTACGGCAAAAGAGATTCAGCCAGCCCTGGCGAAAAAAGGGATTGTGGTTGATGCGCAGACAATCAACAGCCAAAAGTGGCGAATGGGCAAGAATCAATCGTCCGCACCAAAACAGAAGCCGGTGCGTCCTGCGGTTCAGTCCTCATCCGAGCCCATCTCCAAGTTCAGAGCGGTTGCAGCAGCCTCGACAGGCTTGTCCGCCCAGGATTTGATGGATGCAAAGGCCTTCGTCGATCAAGTCGGCAGCATTAGTGATGCATTAGCCGCGCTTGAGACGCTCGAAAAATTGCAATAGCGCAGTCAATCTCAATTGACCAAACTCGAACTGCCCCGCCGGATGATGATCCGGTGGGGCAGTTTTCGTTGGTCTTGCATTCGAGCCGTGTCGGTTGATGTCGTGAACAGGATGTTATTCGGAAACGGTAACCCGTGCCCCGGTCCGTTCCGCACGATCAAGAGAAAACGGACCGACTACGGTGTAACCGAACGGGGATTCGGGACTCGCAACGTCTTTTCATGGTCCGTGAGTTCCTTGCCAAGCTCCTTGAGCTGCTGCCGTATTGTGGCAAGTTTATCGACGGCGTCCCGAAAGTCGTCGCGGCAATCTCGTATGCGGATCACATCGCCGGGACTTTGGGCCACAGTTCGGTTGACCTTCAGCAACAAGGGCTCCAACTCGTTACGAACGTGGTCGATCAGATTCTTCGAAGAATTCATCATAAGCTTTGTAATACGCGCCACCGTGCGGCGGTCGTCAAAGCGATCCGTGTCCGTTAGCCGTTTCAGCGTTTCGGTCGTTTGTGCGTCGAGTTTCTTCGTATCGACCAATCGACCAAATGGAGCGGCGGCCGCCTGGACGCTCGCCCCTTTGGTTTCCGCTTTGAGTAACCCGCGCTTCGCCCGTTCAAAACTTGGGTCAATCATCAGTGCGTTCTTGAAGTGGGAAATCGCCTGCTGATAATTGCCCATTTCCAAGTAGACGTTTGCCAGGTTTTGATGGGCTTCTCGCGATTCGGCGTCGTGGCGAATCGCTTCACGGTACGAAGAGATGGCCATACTCAGGCTGCCAAGTCCCTTATGGGCGATACCCAAGTTGTAATACGCCTGGCTGGACTTGCGGTCAAATTGCAAACCGCGTTGCAATGCTTTGAGCGCGTCGTTGTATTCTCCCAGCCGATTGCAGACAGCACCTTTGTTGATGTACCCGTTGGCATTGCGCGGATCCAACTTGGTCATGCGGTCAAATTGTTCAAGGGCGGCCTCGAGTTGGTCGTCGAGAAAATAGGCCATCGCCAGGCCCTCGGTGGCGATCGGACTGCCGTTGTTATGCTCGAGCGCCTTGGCAAAGAATTGCACGGCCAAATCAAAGCGACGCTTTCGAATGCACTTGCGGCCCTCTGAAACCAATTCATCAAATCGGCTGGAATCCGGCATCGCACCACCTTTGAAAGTCGCTCACACGCCATGATCCATAAGGCGTGTGATTCCTGCGAGGAATCGACTCCAACCCCTCTCGAAAGTCTCGATATCCCATATCGGCTTCAAACTTACAGAGATCGGCCGCATGACTGCTCGTTGCCCGAATTGCGATGATAAACGGTTGCGTGACCATTGGGGCAGATAAACTGCGTTCAGTGCTCAAGATTTCTTCTTCGCACTTCGTCGATTCGGCGTGTATTGTGGAACTGACGGCGAGTCCATCGCCATCCCGCATGTTCCACACCGGCGCGTGCCGCAAAACTTCACACGCTTTCCCAGCGTCAAACGGGGCCACCTTGTGGTTGACGATAAGTCCGAACGCATCTCCGACTTGATTAATCGTGTGATCCGCAGCGATGTGGACGCGCTGGCCGAGATCTACGCGATCTTTCAGCCGCGCTTGTGGCGGATGGTGAACTTTCGGCTGGATCGCCGCTTGCAGGGACGTGTCGATGCGGACGATGTCTTGCAGGAATCTTGGCTCAAGGCCGTCGACCGGATCGACCACTTCCTCAAGGATGCCTCGCGGTCGATCTTCATTTGGTTTCGCATGATCGTCAGCCAAACGATGATCGAAATCCATCGGCGACATCTCGGTGCCGAAAAACGCAGCGCCGCGAAGGAAATATCCACGCGTGGCGGCTGGAGTTCCTCGTCCACGTCGTTCTCGCTGACCCATCAACTGCTGGGACATCTGACGTCACCGAGTCTCGCGGCGTTACGGGCCGAGTTGTCGACACAGCTCGAAACGGCGCTGAATTCAATGAGTCCGATCGATCGCGAAGTCCTCGCGCTGCGGCACTTCGAAGAACTGAGCAACCGCGAAACCGCTCAAGTCCTGGAAATGTCCGAGCAGGCCGCGAGTGCCCGGTATGTGCGGGCCATCAGCCGGTTGCGGCATGTGCTGGAAGCGTTGCCGGGGTTTGCCGACGTCAACAGCGATTGAGTTGTTCTGTGTCGTTCAACCGATCAGCGTCATCGGGTGACCGAGCACGATCGTCCCGCCATGAGCGGTCATATCGCCCAAGCGAGCGGCGGGCAATCCGCAGATCAGCGTGGTGAAGGATCCCATCGCAACCAAATCCGGCGGGCCGACACAAACGGCCATGTCCGAGACGCGGGCGGCCGGAAGTGCACCAATGAGTACTGTCGGCGCACCCATCGAAATGGGACCGCCAACGTGCGGGACCGGGCCGGTAAACATCGGGCAAACGTGCATGTCGGTAATTCGTGCTGCGGGCATTCCCATGATGATCTCCCCGAAATTCTATTGACAGTCAATCTCGTTTAACCGTCAGCCGAATGCGTACGCGTGTTTACATATTAAGCACGCGTACGCCTGCGCCTGACGGATAAACGAATGCGATTTAGACCTCCCAGCGATTCGCCGTCGAGGCCACATCGAACGCGGTCTTGGAACAGGTTTCGTATTTCGATTCCGCTTTCTCGGGTTCTTCGGCAACGACAGCCAACAGCACGGCGGAACTTGTCGCCGTCCCGATGAGTTCCGGTCCGGGAGGCACAACGGGGACGTCGGGCGGTCCCATGCTTCCGCAACTCCAAAACGCTCCCATCGCCACCCACGCGGCAGGAGTTTCATGCTTCGCTTCGATCGCCGCCGCTTCCGCAGCGCGTCGATGGTCTTCACTGGGTTCGGCACACCAGGTCTCGGCCGCCACCAGTGTCTTCTGATCTTGTTCACTGAGTTTGGAAATCAGCCGTCTCACGCATTGAGCGGCCCACCACACAGACTCGCGTCGCGGCAACCCGTGACCAATGGCTCGCATCGCCTCGACGAATTTCTTGTGGTCGAGCATCGTCTGCACGACCGACTTCGGCGAATTGGCTCCTTTCATCAAGGCCCGAGCTTCGTCGTCATACGCGGCTCGCGCGGCAAGATCCGTCAGCGGCAGTTTGGTGAATCCGTCATCATCAAGTTCGGCCACAAGTTCTGGTGGGATATTCGATTCGTCATAAACGCCGGCATCCAACTCCATCGTGGCCATTTCCGTATCCGCAGCGATTTCCACTACGAAACGCGTACGCCCCGCCAGCAATTCATCCGCGGAGCGAACCCGGGCCGACCCGTCCAGTCGATCTCCATTGAGAAACGTGCCGCTCTTGCTTTCGAAATCCTCGACCATGCATTCCTGCGCGGTACAAACCAGTTGGAAATGCTTTCGCGAGCTGGCTCGATCAGACGCGATGGCGAAATCCGCTTCGTTGGACCGTCCAATCGTTACCGTTCGGCCCGGAGTGAGCTGCACTCGTTCATTGGCCTGTGGTCCGTCGGCAACCTTTAACGTGACAAGCATTTCTGGAATTCCTTGTGCCCGCGAAAGTGAAGTTCGCCGACACGGTATCGAGCCGATCGTTCCTGAAAAAGTGTCACGACACCGTTAATTGATCATGGCGATGCCACCCCTCGCTTGAAGCATGCCGGAACCTTCCACTTTGGTCATCGCTCCTTTGACCTCCGTCATGGCGGTGCCTTCGATCTTGATCATCATACCCTTGATCGTGACCCCGGTCTGATCGACTTTCACGCTGCTGGCACCGACCTTCAATTCGATCGACTGCATTGCTTCCGTTGCGTCCTTGCCGAGCGACACCTTCGTCGTGCGATTGCCCATGCTGATCTTGGTCTCGCGATTGCCCATCTTGATCTCAAGCGTATCGTTGCCCTTGTCGATCGAGACCTTTCGATTGCCTGTTTGCACGGTCAAGGTGTCGTTGCCGGTCTTGATGGTTGTCGTGCGGTCTTTCCAAATCGTTTCGGTTTGACTGCCGTCCTTTGCTTGCGCATCGCCGATCTTCACGTCTTGGTTGTTAAACACCGTCAACGTCTGGCTGCCGTCCTTGGCCTTATTGTTACCGATGGTGACGTCTTGGTTGTTGTGGATCTCGATCGTCTGATCGCCGTCTTTTTGGTCTTCGAAGCCGACCTTCAGCGTGTCGTTGTTTTCGACGACGCGATTCATGTCCTTTTCGGCGTGAATGTAGATTTCCTCTTCGTCCTTTTTGTCTTCGAAGCGGACCTCGTTGAAGTTACTGCTGCTACCTTCCTTGGAACTTCGCGACTTAATGCCGGACCGCGTTTGGTTGTCGGGCATGTCGTAAGGAGGCATGTTTTCGGCGTTGTACACGCAGCCGGTGACGATCGGCTGATCCGGATCGCCTTCGAAAAACGACACCAACACTTCGTGGCCGATGCGAGGCCAAAAGTGAACCCCCCATTGCTTCCCGGCCCAAATCTGCGAGACACGGACCCAGCACGTGCTGCTGTCGTTCTTCTTGCCCAGTCGGTCCCAGTGGAATTGCACACGGATGCGACCGTATTTATCCGTGTAGATTTCTTCGCCCGACGGACCGACCACGATTGCCGACTGCAATCCCTGCACGACAGGTTTGGGAGTACGTCGAGGCGGTCGATACGCAATGGCGTGTGGGATGGCCGTGAATTGGTTTTCGTAGGGAGACCCGACGATGGATTCGTTCGATACATAATCGGGCGACTGCACGCACGAGTGTCGCACCGATGTGATCAGGAATTTCTCGTCTTTCGTGGCGAAATGCTTTTGCATCGAGAACGTGTTGCCGGGCGCCATCGATCGACCGTTGCCCGCACCCTTCACTTCGTCGTAGGGAGCTTCTTGTTGATTCATACGGAAGCCGACAATCGAGCCGCCCTCTTTTTCGACGTCTCCCAAGCGTTTGTCCGGCTGATTGAACCGCTGAGCGTATTCGCCGAAGTAGTCATAGACTTCCAAGCCGCTGTTGCCGCCGATCTGGTACTTGGTGTCCATACTGACTTCCAAATCCTTGCTGGGCATCTGGAAATGGAAATCCCGCAGCGTGTACTTGCCGGGCCGAATCTGCTTCGAACGCTGCCAGCTCCGAATCGTGTCGGAATCCTGCAGCGATTCTTCTCCGCCTTCCGGCAGGTAGTAAAACGCGTCTTGGTGCGTGCAGGCCGGGTTGGCGTCCGTTGAATCCGCGAGTACCAGCGTGTGGCCGGATTCGGAATGATCGAAGAAGTAGTGAATGCCCTCTTCTTCCATCAGTCGCGACACGAAGTTGAAATCGGTTTCCCGGTATTGAACACAGTAGTCCTGCTTGGTGTAGGTTCCCGTGGTTTTGTCCGAGTACTTGATGAACGAGAAGCTGCCTTTGTGTTCGTCGAAGACTTCCTTGATGACGTCGATCACCGTCGCGTCTTGAAAGATTTTGCAATCCGAGGTTTGCGTCAGCAGCCAGAACCACGGCACGACTTCGGCGTGGTAATGGACGAAGCGTTCGTCTCGACCGCCTTCGTAGAATCGGCGGACCATGCCGTTGATGTAGCGATGACTGCTCAAGTCCTCGCCCAGTCCCACCTTAACGGTGACCAACGAACCGACGATCGCGTCCGGCGTGACGGAGGAGGCATTGGCCAATTCCGCCAGCAGATCGACCTCGATATGGAATAAGCCGGAAATCTGTTCGGTTCCGGAG
>JAQBZS010001003.1 GCA_027622115.1 Planctomycetota bacterium
AGACGGGCAATAGTGCCCGTCTCTGGTGGCAAAAGAGCAAGAGTGCCCGTCTCTGGTGGCAAAGACGGGCAAAAGAGCAACCCGTCTCTGGTGGCAAAGACGGGCAAGAGTGCCCGTCTCTGGTGGCAAAAGACGGGCAAGAGTGCCCGTCTTACAAACGCATCCCTCCGAGGAACGTGAAGTGACTCAACCTCTACGATCTTGGCTGACTTCCGCCGCCCGCCTTCGCAGCGGGATTCGCGCATGCAGCATCGTTTTTATTCTGATCGCCGCAAATAACATTGATGCGGCACCACCGATCGTGAAGATCACGATCAGTCCCGCAAGTGTGGAATTCCAAGGTGCTCTCTCGCGGCAACAGTTGATCGTCACCGGGCATCTTGCCGACAGCAACGAAACGATCGACCTCACTCGCGACGTCACGTTTGACTCGCTCACGCCGTCAATCGCCGTCGTGTCGTCCGACGGCTTGGTGCTGCCGCGCGGGTTTGGCGAAGCCACGATCGGCGTTCGCTATCGGAATTCAAACACACTTCGATCAACCTTGACCGTATTTGTCCGCGAATTTGGCGGCGCCGACCCCGTTCATTTTGATACCGATGTTGCCGCGGCGCTTTGCCGATCCGGTTGCAACTCCGGCGCGTGCCACGGGGCTCCTCAGGGAAAAAATGGTTTCCGGCTGAGTCTTCGCGGCTCGGATCCCACTGTCGACTTCACCACGCTTGCTCGCGAGACGCTCGGTCGCCGCACAAACAGTGTGGCTCCGGATGAAAGTCTCGTCCTCAAGAAGCCGCTTGGAATCGTGCCGCATCAAGGTGGAGTGCGATTTCAGAAAACCGATGCCGCTTATCAAGTGCTCAGACGATGGATTGCGGAAGGCTGCCGACCGAGTGTCGTCAAACGCGAACTCAAGCGGCTGGAAGTCCTACCCGCGCGGCGTCGGCTGACGGCTGGGTTCCCGGAACAACAACTGATTGCGATCGCCCACTTCGAAGACGGCACGTCTCGCGATGTCTCGCACTTAGCGGTGTTTAGCGCCAACGATGACTCGAAGGGCAGCATCTCCAAGGACGGTCTCGTGAAGTTCACGGGAACGGCTGAAGCTACGTTTCTGGTGCGATACTTGGGTCAGATCGTTGGTTCGCGAATCACTTATGTTGAGCCGGATGCGGACTTCAAGTTCCATTCGCCGCCAGCCAACAACTTTGTCGACGCACACGTGTTCGCCAAACAACGCGACCTGCAAATCGTGCCCGCCGAAGTCACCACCGACGCGGTGTTTTTGCGACGCGTGTTTCTTGACACCATCGGCACGCTGCCCAGCGCCGACGAGGCGACACGATTCCTCGATTCCAAGGACGCCGACAAACGCGGGAAGCTGATTGATCAGCTCCTGACGCGCGACGAATTCGCGTACGTCTGGGCCATGAAGTGGGCCGACATCATGCGGGGTAGCGATGTCACGATCAGCAAACGCGGCGTCCACAATTTCCATCGCTACTTGGTCGAACGCTTCCGCCACGATCGGCCGTTTGATGAGTTCGCTCGAGAATCGCTGACCAGTCTCGGCGACACACTGAATCGGCCGGCGGCGAATTTCCATCGAGTCGCACGCACGCCGGAAGACGCAGCCGAAGCGATGTCGCAGTTATTTCTCGGCGTGCGGATCGGCTGTGCCAAATGCCACAACCACCCGTTCGAAGCGATCACCCAAGGGGACTACTACGGATTCGCGGCGTATTTCGCGCGAGTCAAGTTCAAAGGCCAGCAGTTCATGCGAGACGATGAGATCGTATATCTCAGCCCCAACGGTGAAGTTCGCCATCCCGTGACGAACAAGAATGTGGCTCCCGTGGCGTTCGGTGATTCGACGGGAGAATTGGACCCCACCGACGACCGTCGCGAAAAACTGGTGGAGTGGTTGGTTCGTCCGGAAAACCCGTTCTTCGCGAGATCGATTGTCAATCGCCTGTGGTTTCATTTGTTGGGTCAGGGGATCGTGGATCCGGTGGATGATTTTCGCGACACGAATCCGCCATCGAACGAGGAGCTGTTGGATGCGTTGGCGGCCGAGTTCGTGAAGAGCGGCTTTCGCATCAAGCCGGTGCTGAAGGTGATCCTCAACTCAAACACGTATCAACTGAGTTCCCAAGCGCCGCCACGGCAATCCCCACACGCAGCGAATCCCAACCGCTACTTCGCCCACGCGCGAGTCCAAATGTTGCAGGCCGAACCCATCCTCGACGCCATCTCGACCACGACCGGCATTCCCGAACAATTCAAGGGATACCCGATCGGCACGCGAGCCATTGAATTGGCGGGCGGTTCCACGAGTCACTCGTTCTTGAAGGCGTTTTCGAAACCCGTCCGCGACGCAACCTGCGAGTGTGGCCGAGATCCGGATCCATCGTTGAGTCAGGTGATTCACATGCTCAACAATCCCACGATCGTGCAGAACATCCGGTCGCCGAACGGTCGGATTCGCAAATGGCTTGCGGCCGGGAAACCCGCCGAAGAAGTCGTCGAGTTGATCTATTTGACAACTCTCAGCCGTCGGCAAACCAGCCAAGAACGAGCCCTAATCCTGCGTCACTTGGAGACGGTGAAGGACGTGGGCGAAGGATTGTTCGACGTTCAATTCGCACTGATGAATTCGAACGAGTTTCTGTTGAGGCATTAGTGCCTGCTGACCGGTGGCTCACGCCACCGGCAGAGGCTGTGTCGGCCCTCCGGGACTGACGGGATCCGGTAGCAGAATCCGATTCAGGGCCGAAGGCCCGGCACAGCCTTTGCCGGGGCCGTGAAGCCTCGGTCGAATGCGAAGTTTCGATCGGCGAGTGATGATTGATGAAGGGTGAAAGCGGCTTGGCGATTGATAACTAATGCTTGATGATCCCATCGCCACAAGTCATCTCGGAAATTGTCAATCTCCAATCGCATTCACCAATGATGCTCGCCCGTTTGTTTGCTCCCAAACCCACGATTTCGGAATCCGAACTCTCGTTCGGAATGCGAATGCTTTCGCTGCAAGCCGCCACATCGATGGGGTTTGCCAGTATCACCAGCGGCGGAATCATGGCCGCTTTCGCGCTCGTGCTGGGTGCCAATAACCTGCAAATCGGAGCTTTGGCGGCGATCCCCTTCGTCATGCAACTGGCCCAATTGCCGTGCGTGGCTTTGGTCGAGCGGATTCGACGCCGCAAGCTGATTGCCGTGACGAGCTGGTTTCTCGC
>JAQBZS010001004.1 GCA_027622115.1 Planctomycetota bacterium
ATATCGTGACGGCGTTTGATGCGGAGCAGGCGGGCGACGTCCACTTTCTGGCGATGGAATTTGTCGACGGGATTGATCTGGCGGAGTCCGTCAAACAACGCGGCCCGCTTCCGGTTGAAGAGGCTTGCGACTACATCCGACAGGTGGCTGATGGACTGCAGCATGCCCACGAGAAGGGCATGGTTCATCGAGACATCAAGCCGCACAATCTGATGCTTACGAGTCGAGAGTTGAGGGTTGAGAGTCCAGAGAGACAATCCGGCAGAGCTGCTGGATCTGGACCCTCGACTCTGGACAATCGTCTCGCCGTCAAGATTCTGGATTTCGGACTCGCCGGCTTTGCGACGGAATCCGCTCTGTTGGACTCGGAGACGTCGGCTGGCGAATCCTCACCTGGTACGACTCCACAGCACCTGACGAGAATCGGCAGCGTGATGGGGACGCCGGACTACATCGCTCCGGAACAGGCGCGCGACGCTCACTCGGCCGACATCCGCGCGGACATCTACAGCCTCGGTTGCACGCTGTGTTTCCTGCTGAAAGGGAAAGCTCCGTTTGAGGCGGATTCCGTCGTCGACAAGCTCAAAGCACATGTCGAGCAGGAACCTCCCGCGCTCAACGAATTGCGGGACGACGTCCCGGCCGAGCTTGCCGATATCGTGAGTCGGATGATGGCGAAAGACCCGGCGGATCGTTTTCAGACTCCCGCCGAAGTTTCAGCCGCACTGACTGCGTTCAGCGAAAAGCACACGCAACCAGCACACGCACCAGTGAAACGATCCCGGAATCGCAGCATTCTCATCGCAGTTGTCGCAGGCCTCGTCTTGCTGCTGGCTGGTGTCATCATCGTCGTGACGACTCAAGGTAATTTTGAGGTGCGGTCGGAGATCGATGGCGTGCAGGTCACGGTCAGTAAGGACGGCAAGACGTTTCGAGTGCTCGACGCAAACTCCGGCACGACCGTGTTCTGGCTTCCGGCCAATGAGTTTCAAGTCAAGGCACGTGGTGATGTCGACGTGACGGTCAGTCCGACCAACGTGAATGTCACGTGGATGGGCAAGCAGGTCATTCACATCAGACCGGCCCCGAAGCCAGCACCCAAGCCGCTAGCACCCAAGCCAGCCCTGAAGCCACCAACCGAACGGCTTCCGAATCCCAAGCCATCATGGCAGCCCGAGTACGGGTCCGGGCCGATCAAAGCTGGCGTCAATCTGATCAACGATCCGTCGCTGGAAGGCACCGCTTCCGGCGAGGCCTATCCAAAGACCTGGGGTAACGGAAACCTGATCCCCAAAGATGCCTGGCGATTCAAAGTCGTTGAAGGTGGTCGGACCGGCAAGCGGGCCTGGATGATCGAAGGCGACGGAGATGCCGCCACGGTTCCCACGAATCGGCTGCCGGTTGATCGAGCGTTCCGGTATGCGGCTCGCGGCTGGGTCAAAGTTGAGTCGGGGATGGCGCGGCTTGGCCTGCTCTACTTCGACAAGAACCGCCGTTACCTCAAGACAAGCCACAGCACTGCGACGATCCCGCGCGGCGAATGGCACCAACTGTCGATGCTCGACGACTTCGCGAATCACCCCGAGGCCGCTTATGTCAGCCTAGCGTTGGTCATGGTCGGCAAGGGGAAGGCCGTCTTCGATGACCTCGAACTGCTGGCTTTCGACGCGAAGAACCTGCCGGAAAACTTTGAAGCCGAATATGGAGGCATGGCGACGAAGACCGCAGCCTTGTTCGACCGCTGGGTCGGCCGTTGGGAATCGACCAGCGTTTACAAACCGACCGCCGCCATGCCTGACGGGCAAACGATTAAGGGCCAGGTCGTCGTGCGCAAGATTCTCGACGACCGGTTTCTGATGTGGCAGTTCATCGACGAGGCGGGCGCCACGGATTACATCGCGATCCTGTGCTATGACGAGTTCGCAGGCGGATATCACATCTGGTTGTTCGGTTCCGGTGGCGAAGCCTACGAACGGATCGGGCAGTGGGATGCAGCATCACAAACACTGGCACTCGAACTCAAACCGCCCGGGCCTCGCGTCACTGGCACCAGCACCGACCGTTTCGTCAACAACGACCGCATTGAATCCACGATCCTGGTCCAAGCCCACGGTCAAATCACTCGCGACATCCGGGCGACATGGATTCGCAAGTCTGCGGAAGTGCCAAAAGATTTCACGTTCTCCAGCGGGACGGCGGCTGGCTCGGACGAACTCGCAGTGCTGAACAGGATGGTGGGCGACTGGGACTCCATCGCGATTCAGAAGCCAGCCGAGTGGACGCCGGAAGGTGATCGATCGACGGCGAAGATTCAACGCGAGTGGATTCTGAACGGTCGCTTTGTGATGGACAGGCCAGCCCATTCCAACGGCCAGGAAGGTCTGACACTCTTCGGATTCGACCCGAAGCAGAAGGCGTATCGAGTCTGGCAGTTCAATTCCGAAGGTGCGTTTCCTCTCAGTCTGTCGAAGGGAAGCTGGAACGAATCACAGAAGACGCTTTCGTACGTCGCCGAACTCGACGGTGGCAAGATCCTGAACGCCTCGGTCCACTTTGCCGGCCAGAATCGAGAGGACTGGAAAATCAAAGTCACCGCTGCTGGCAAGGTCTACCTCGACATGGACATCAGCGCAACACGGCGACAGGCACAGTAACGCCTTCAACCGCTGGCTCCACGACGATACCTTCGACAACCAGCCATGGATTTGTTCGTGAAGAACGGCGTGCATGCCGAGTTGAAGATGCTGGTGCTCGCGGAGTCCGGCTTTCCGGAGTACATCGTGCCCGTGGCGAAACGGCTGTCGAACGAACGCGAGGACTTGCCCGTGTTCCTGTTGCACGACGCCACTTTGCACGGCATTGAAATGGAAGAACGAGTGCTCGACAGCGACTTGCTGCCGATCGAAGGTCATCCGATCACGGACTTGGGCATGTTTCCCAGCGACTTCCGCAAGCTGAAACGGACGGCCGATTTCGATCCCAGGAACGAGGATCGCACGTTACCGGCCGATGCCATGATGCTGCCATTCATGACCATGGGGCTCGGCGCAATGGTTGGTGGATTGGCGTTTGGCGAGATGTTGGAAGAGCAGAACCGACAATCGATGGCCGACGGCGGAATGGACTTCGGTTAACCAACGCAGCCTCGCTTCGCTCGACCGCAACCAAACGTAGGTTGGACACGGTGACCAGTTTTCGCACCACCGACCCTGCGTCGGAGGACGAGTGA
>JAQBZS010001005.1 GCA_027622115.1 Planctomycetota bacterium
GTAGCCGAATTGCGGAGCGAGCCAAACACTCGTGCCCGTCGTCCATTTCGAGTGCCGGTCATTTGCCCGCATCGAGTGTCTTTCGAGCCTTCGCGATGACGTCTTCGATGCGGATCGGGATGCCGCCTTGGCGGTGGCTTTCGTGGGCCGCTTCCATGAAGCCGAATAGCTCGATCGTTTCAGAAGGCTCGATGGGCAGCTTGCCGGTCTTGTAGAACTTCGCGATTTCGGTCGCGACTCCTTCGTAGCCTTTGTAGCGGCCTTTGGGAACGACTCCGTTGATCGGCGCTTCGTAGCCGTAGATGCCGGCTGGTGCGACTCCTTTGTCACCAAAAACAGTGGCGCTGTACTTGAGCGCGCCGCGTCGGATGCCTCGGTAGGATCCGATCCGACCGTCTTTCCAAACGCCGGTGACTAGTTCCGTGTCGTCCGTACGCGCTCGAGTGACCGAGATCGCTCCAGGGCCCATGATCGCGTACATCGTTTCGAAACTGTGCAGCGCGTGCCAGAACAAATCGGGATGATGCTCGACGATCGGGCAGCCGCCGAAGACGTCGCAGCCGATGACCTCACCAACTTCTGGGTGATTTCGCATGCCGATAAAGCCAGGGCTGTAGCGATGCTGCGAGCACGAAAACACTGGCGTGTCGTACTTCTTGGCCAAGTCGAAAATGGCGAGAATGTCTTCGAGCGAAGCCGCCATGGGGCGTCCGATGTACGTCGGCTTGCGAGCCTTCAAAGCCTGCTCGGTCAGCTTGAGATGCACTCGGCCATCGACGGTCATGATCATCACGGCATCGCATTGCTTCAGCACGTCATCGATTGATTCCTCGATCGTGACGCCCAGTGTGATCAAATGCGGAGCCCATTGGTCGGCCTCAGTGATCGTCTCGGCGATATCCGGACTGCCGCCTTTCCACGCCGCGACAACCTTCAGACCCGCCAGGTCCGGATTGTCATCAAACGGCTTATGCCAAAGCTGAGTAAATGCCAGCGCCTGATAGTTGTCGATCCCAAGTACCCCGACGCGTACAGGGTCAGCCGAATGAACGGACGAAGTAAACCCAACCAGCAACATGACTGCCGCGAGCGTGAAAGTGAGACGAATTTGCGCATTCATGGATTGGCCTCAGAATCGAAAGTTGAGGAGCAAGCGACTGTACCGAGCCCGTGATAACGACCGAAGGTCTTCGAGTCGATGGATCGGGCCGAAACAGCGTGGCGACACTTTTTGCCAACTTAGACGAGCGGTCCGATTCACGTCACTTCTGCAATCCGCTGCGGGCTTACAGCAGTGTGATACCCCACACACCGCTACCGTAACACGAGTTCGGCGTCAACACGATCGCGGCGGGTCTTGTCATGACCAACTCAACACAGCAGCTCTGGTCGGACTCGACAATGCGGCTTGGGGACTGACGAACACTCCGCTGAGGCGGTTGGGAAAACCGGACGACATTTTCGGAACTGCAATCTTCCTCGCCTCCGACGCAGCCGCATTTATGACCGGCCAAGTGGTGCGCGTCGATGGCGGATTCTCCGCTGGGACGAACTGGCCCATCCTCGCCGATGGTGGCCATAGTGTTGCTTGAATTCCAAAACGATTGTCAAGTCATCAACCGCTTCGCCAAAGTTGCCCAACGCGATCTGTGAGATCCCTCGATCAAAATACGACCGCCAATGGTCCGGTGCCAACCCGATCGCACGAGTGAAGTCGGCCACCGCCAATTCAAACCGACCGGCATCCGCCGACACGAGTCCTCGACCATGCAGTGCGAGATGATTGTCTGGATCGAGATGCAAAGCCGCGTCGAAATCTCGCCGAGCGGAATCGCTTTGTCGCAGCGCGAGGTGCGCGGTTCCGCGATTTAGATGGGCTGCCACGAATCCCGGAGCCAACGCAATCGCCCGGTCCAAATCATCGATTGCCGCCTCGTAATCGCCGAGCGACATTCGAGCGTACGCTTGGCTGTTCCAATACTTGGACTGCGTCGGAGCGTATTCGATCGCCTTGCTGAATTCCGTGACCGCTTCGGCAAATTCCCGCTCGCCGAGCAATCGCAAACCCACGCGTTCGAAGAACGCCGCCGTCAACTCAGTTCCTACGTGCATCAATACCGGCCCTGCGGAATTGGGACTCGATGATTACCGACCGAAACGAATTCGCTAAACAGCCAGCACAGCAACTCCGACTTGGCCGTTGTAGTCCAGCGCGAGTTCCAACAAATTGTCATGGACCAAATCGGCAGGTGGAACGTCTGGACCGAAGCTTGGGGCGGAATCCAGCACGGCAAAGACATCGTCCATCATTGGCGGGTCAACGGCCATCAGTTCGCCGCTGCCAGTCGTTCCGCTGGGACTGGTTGTACCCGATTCCGGTCCGTCGCCTCCCATCGCATAACTTCCGGACTGGACCGTCACGTGAGCCGTATCGATACCGGTATCGCCACTGTCGTCAGTGACGCGCAACGAGATTTGTCGAATCTCACCTTCGAGCCAGCCCATCGCCGCCAGTTCCGTCCAACTCACGGTCACGAATTCGCCGCTGGCATCATCAAACTCACCATCGCCATCCAGATCCCAATCGAAGCTGACAATCATCCCGCTGGTGGCGTAGGACATCGACCCATCGACGTCCAAGAAACCCATCATTTCATCTGCCATGACAAAGTAGTCCCCGCCCGCTTCCCCCACCGGCGCGATCGAATCGCCGACTTGAACGACTGCGGAGTCGGTACCCGTGTTGCCAAGCGCATCGGTCACGAGCAGACCAATGACGCGCGACTCACCCGGCTCCCAGCCGAGCACGACCAGTTCGCTCCAGCTCACCCACGCCCATTCGCCGCTGGCATCGTCGAAATCACCATCGCCGTCCAGATCCCACTGGTAACTGACAATCACGCCATCCAAGTGATACGACATCGACCCGTCGAGATTCAGCCCGCCCATCATGTCGCTCGGCGTGACAAAATAATCGCCCCCTGCATCCGCGACAGGGCCAATCACGTCACCCACCAGAACTGCCGCCGAGTCCGTATCCGTGTTCCCCAAATCATCCGTCACCAGCAAAGTGATGTACCGCAACTCACCCGGCTGCCACCCCATCGCCGCCAACTCGGTCCAAGTCAAATGCGGACTCTCGGCCGTGGCATCATCAAACGGGCGTGACTCGGCTTCCTCTATGGGGAATTGTATAGGCGTTGGTGTTCTTGTTTGATTCTCCAGGCT
>JAQBZS010001006.1 GCA_027622115.1 Planctomycetota bacterium
CATCCGCGACCGCCAAAGTCGGCAACGACAACGCCATTAAAGTCACACGCAACACCGAACGAAAAGATGGGCTCATCAAGCGACTCCATTTGCTATCGCACCGGCGTGCGAGTTCGAGGTTTTGGCTGAATACGTAACCCGGTAAAGCCGGAACCCAAAAGGAGGGAACCGGCCCCAACTCGGGCAATTGATCAGACTGATCCGTCCGATCCGACTGATCCGTCAAATTTCCTGACCATCTTGCGGAACCATTGTCCGGTGACCGCTCGGGGGGGATCGGGGTCTGGCTTACGTATTTCAGATTTGGCGGACGTTCGACGTGGAATTCACCAACAACGACAAACCGCCAAATCTGAAATCCGTAAGCCTGACCCCCAAGTTCTCAACTCGCGCGTTTTTCGAAGGCACGTCGAATTAACGACATCGCCCGAAATTCAAAAGGGTGACGACCGAGCGGCTCCCGTTTTCCGGCGATGTGGGCGAATTGAACTCCTCTCAAGAAACACGCGAATTGGGGACTTGGGGGTCAATGGTCCCAAGTTACGACCGGGTCTTTAGTACCTACTCCAACACGGGATACCCATTCATGTGCAACAACCATAGCAGGGGTTCCAGAATTCCATACGGCTCGATCACACGCTGATTGAGATCCGTTTCTCCCGGTTCATTCATGCCCACCGGTGTCAACGGAAAGAACATGTATCGCCCGCCGAAGAGATCGTGAATCTGGCGTTCGATATTCCAACCCGGCCACACGGTGTCGCGAATGCTTTCCATCAACTGCGACCGTTTCTCGATCAAGCGGATCGACAACTCGCCGAAGTTGGCGTCCACATCTCCCAGATCGGTATAGAAGTCGATGATTTCGTTGGTTTCTTCGGCGTAAGGCCGGTTGACCATTAAATCCAGCTTGCTGACACACAAAGCCACCGGCCGGTTGATGTGCTTGCCGGGTTGCAGACCCTGCGTCAATCTCAAGTCCTCCCGAAAGTCGGTCAAGGCCCGCGCTTGAGCGTCGCTGGATTTCGTGGGATCGAGAAAAAACACATACCCGTCCGCGTCCAATGCCCGACGGCGATGGAAGCTTTCCACGTCAGTGGTGATTTGCCCCGCGTAGTCAAACACGCTCGCCAAAACGTCGGATCGTCCGAGTCGATCGTTGTCTCGGAAATTGAAGATCAACGGGTCTGGGATGCGGTTCGCGACCGTCGCAGAAGTGCCGATGCGCGCATCCAGAATCTGTTGCACAAGAATGTCGAACTGCCGCGATGCCTCCGAGCGGACCTTTTCGAAATTCACCATCTCGGGAAAACGGCCTTGGTTGAGTTCGCGATACGCCATCGCCAACCAATGCGTTTTCCCGCTGTCGGCGACACCGAGCGTGGGAAAGCCCAACTTCCGACGGCTGCGATACTCGGCCGCAAAGACGAACTCACATTCTTGATACGGATCGTCGGTGATGATGTTGTTGCAACGCAGCTCTTCCAGCCCCAGCCGACCCAGTGACGAGCCCGTCATTTCATCGACATTCGGAACCAGCGAACCAACGGCCAAACACCGCGGGCACGTTTTCTCGATCTGTGCCTGTTGAGTGCGGGCTCGGGAATAAAACACAAACCCCACGCCGCCGCTCAGCAGCAAGAACGCACCGCCCAGCCCGGCACCCGCCCACCGCCGTTCCGACTTCGCCACGTCCAATTTGTCACGCTCCGCCGCGACGGATGTTTGAACGGTCTCCCATTCGTTGACGTCGTTCTTCAACTGCTTGAGCGCGGCGGCCAGCACGTCGATTTCCACGGCGGATTCGCGAATGCGGCTGCGGCTTTGCAGCCATGCGGCGGCCAACGAGCGGTCGGCGTCCGTCGACATCGCCTTCAGCCAATCGTCGCGCAGCTTCTTGTTTTCAGTTTTGAATTCCGTGTGACGATCCGCCAGACCGTCCCGCACGATCTCTTGTTCCAGCTCCGCAATGGGCCGAGTCAACTCGGTCGGCTCCGCAATCTCGGTGAGTTTGTTGGGCAAGAGCACAGCGATGATGAGTTGGCCGAAGAAAAACGTGATCACGGTTCCGACGAGCGGCAGTGCAATCACCGCTCCTAGAGCCAGCTTCAGGCCCATCGACTCGACGCGTCTGACCCAACCGAGCCGACGGATGAAGTGTCGCCGATCAATCGCAATCACCACGATGATCACCGCCACCAACCACAACCCGGCCAACCAGATCCACCGGTTTTCCTCGTCCAGCACCAAGGCCACGCCGCCGAGAGCTTGTTGTTGGTGCTGGGCATTCGCCTTCAACAAGATCGCTTCGTTCAGCGACGTTCGCACGTCCAACCACTCGTTCCGCACGCGTTTGAAATCGTCCTGAATTCGATCCCGCGGCTGCTGCAAGCTTTGTGCGAGGCCGTCAAAACTCACTTGCAGCAGATCGCCGAGAATCTTTTTCGACCCCGCGTCTATGTTGCGAGTCTGCGTCAACAGGGACTCGGTCGGTGCGGCGTATTTGCCGGTCAGCTTTTCGAGCGCCGTGTTTTCGGTGCCCAAGAGTTCCAGTTCGGTCTTAAATCGCCGGCTGGCCTGGAGTTTCGAGATGTAATCGTCGGCCCGCGAACTGGCGACTCGCCGCACTTCGTCACCCGGCTGAGCCGCCGCGAAATCCACACCGCACAAACACGCCGACAGGCAACACACGAGAACCCGCAGACGCCGCCAATGGAATCTGGGCTCTGTGCAGAGGGATGTGACCCAGCGTTTTTGGCGAGGCGCGTCAATCATTAAGTGTGAATGCGGGTTTGCCGCGCCTGCCGAGTGGGTTTGCTCGAACGCTGCTTGAGTCACAGCCGAACAAAGGGCTCATGGGAACGGTGGATGCGAAACCGAGCCCCAAAATCGGAGCACGCGTCAACATTCGGGGAATGTTCTGTCCGATTCACTTTACAGCCGTGTTTCGGCGTGAGGCAATGGACGCGGGCGACCGAGTGCGCAAGTATCCGCAGACTTGCCTGATTACGCAGATGCCAAATTCGAGTCGGGGGTCGTGCCACAAGTGGGCGAGCTGGCCACTCGGCGTGACGTTAAGACGAGTCCAGAAACAACACCACGAATCAAGAGTAGGCTGGAACAAGCTCCGCGCAGTTCCGGCACGGACTGCCGTAGCGTGTTGAAAATCTCGGATTGCCACGGGAAACAGTTCAAGCAAGTTTTGAACTCGAAGAGGGG
>JAQBZS010000010.1 GCA_027622115.1 Planctomycetota bacterium
ATCTGGTTCAGGAGCGGCGTCAGTTCCGGGCTGGTCGACGAACGTAATGCGTTCAGGATGCCGCCGACGCGACCATGGTCCTTGTCGGCTTTGAGCCACTTTGCCAACCGCGAGAAGTCCGGCGCAACGCCTTCACGCACCATCTGCCCCAGCGCAAGCTCGCGGACTTCGAATTCTGGATCTTCCAGCGTGCGATTGAGTGCTTCGACGATCGCCGTCGTTCGTTCCCAGTCCACGGTCGCGACCGGTCTCGGTGCCGGCCGATAACCCCAATACGTCCACGGCGGCTCTTTACGCACGATTCGCGACAGTGCCGACGCATACTCCATTCGATGTCGCGGATTGTCCGACTGCTCAAGCCGTTTGATCAATTGATCCGCGATGAAGGGGACTCGCTGTTCCGCCATCGCGTGCAAAGCGACTCCACGACCCCGCTCCGAGCCGCTCAACAGCTCGACGACCCCCGGCCAGTTGCCCGCGTGACGCAACGCCTGCTGCGCGGCGTGTACTCGAAATGAATTGTCGGACCGCAACCGTTCGTCGACAAACTTGGGGCTGCTTTGCCACCGCAGCCGACGCAAAAGGATGAATGCATCGAAGTCCAATCCAAAGCGCATCCGCGCGAGGCTCGCGATGCGTTCAGCGATTTTCTCGTCACCACGACCTGCATCCAGACGGTGCTTGACGAGTACCGGGTCGGTGAGGTCGCCGATCGCGCGCAGCGCCTGCACCCGAACACTCGACGATGGATCGCATTGGGCCAACCAAAACAAACCGTCAATCGCGTCCTGTTGTGCCCAGTCGACAATACTCCAAACCGCGTGCATCCTTGCGTGCCGATTGAGTGCTCCATCCTTTCCGAGAGCGAGGATCGCTGCCGTCACCGACTCGACGCTTGATGCGAGTTTCTTGCGTCTTCGTTGAAGCTCCAATTGCGCGGCGACTCGCTTGTGGTAGCTGGCGGAATTCAACGCCGCACGCAGTTGCTCCGTCTTCATCGAGTTGACATCCGGCGAGACGGCTTTTTGCGGCGACGCGTTTGGGCCAAGGTGAGTGATCCGATAAATCCGACCGCGACCACGCTGCGGACGTTGGCCATCGCACCAATCCGATATCAACAGCGAACCGTCTCGATCAACGACGAGGTCGGTCGGCTTGAAGCCGTACGGATCGTTGGCCGCTCCGGCGGCAAAGTCGACTTCGGTCATCGGCTTGAAACTGCGTCCGACCGGCGACTTTTCGTAACGCACGACAGCTCGGCCCCACTCGCAGAAGAACAAACTCCGCTGATACTCGGCTGGAAACGCGGTCTCCAGATACGTCGTTCCGCCCGCCGACGAGCCACGACCCAAATCGGCCAGCGGCTGCATGGCCTCTTCAACTTGTTCGTAATAGTGATACGGATAGCCGTGATCCGAGCCGAAGAAGCAATGGCAAACGCGAATCATGTAGTCGCCGCCGTCGTTCTCGTTGTCCCGCACGAAGACGTTGAGTTCGTCGTCGAGCGCCACGTCGTAGATGTTCCGCAGCCCGCTGGAAAACACGTGCAAGTCCGAGCCGTCAAACCGGCACCGCAAGATGCCGCCCTGCTGAAACAACAGACGATCGCCTTCCGGCCGCTTGACATCGCAACCGCGATCACCGAGCGCGAGGTACAGCCAGCCGTCGTGTCCGGCGACGACCCCGTTCGCACAATGGAGCCGGTTCGCATTCTCTTCCGGCGGCAACCCCAGCCCCTTGAGGAGATCCCGGCGTTCGTCGGCTCGGCCGTCGCCATCAGTGTCTCGCAGCCGAGTCAACAGCGGTGCATGCATCACGTACACGTTGCCGTCGAACAGCGCCAGTCCCTGAATCGAGTTGAAACCACCGGCGTAAACGAGCAAACGGTCCGCGTAGCCGTCGCCGTCCGAGTCCTCGATCAAACGCACTTCGTCGCGGCGGATGATCTCAAGGCCCAAGCCGGTCATGTAGTCGTGGGCCACCAACAGCGTTCCCGGTCGCGGGCCGATCGCAATCACTGAGGGATATTCCACCAACGGATCACACGCGAAGAGCGTGGCCTTGAAACCCGGCGGGACAACCAGCGGCGGGAATCGTTTTTCGGTCTCGGGACCGACCAGGATTTGCGGCTTGGCATCTTCCGCTTGGGCCAATCCGAACAAGCTGATCACGATCCAGATCACACCCAGCAGTGTGGTTCGATTCATCGATCACTCTCCACGAGTTCGTCCGAAGTGATGATTCAAGTTTTCCGCAGGTCGGTTGAACAACGAACGGACAAGTATCAGAACCCGATTCCCACGAATCCGCAATTCGTTCGGTAGCCTGTTTCGCCGAGAATTCTGAGCAACCTCCGCATTCACGGAGCAGCGTTTCCCTTCCTTGATTCGCAAGGGCGAGCCATGTCCGAGACACCCAAAGACCAACCGTCAAGTTCCGAAGCGGACGATGATCACGTTCGCACTCATGACGATGATCAAGTTCGCGCTCATAAAGACCGCTTCTTTCAAGGTTACTTCGGGATCGCTGATATCGCTCGCGGGTTTCTTTCGACGGTCGTGCCGCCCACGATTGCTGATGCCGCCGACTGGGAGCGGATGGAGCTGGTCCGTGGGGCATTCGTGGACGAGAAGCTCGGAGTCGCCGCCACGGATTTGCTTTGGCGAATCCCCAACACGTCGGGTGATGACGCCTATGTGCTGGTGCTGTGGGAACATCAAAGCCGGCCGGACAAATGGATCGCGCTGCGACTGCTCCGGTATCAGGTCAACGTCTGGATGAAGCTGCTGCAAGAGGATGAATCGCCAGCGAAGAACAAGTTGCCGGTGATCTGTTGCGTCGTGCTGTATCAAGGAACCGAGCCGTGGAATTCGGACGGCTGGTTCCACGAGATCGTGTCGACGGGTTCCGAGCCTGACGATTCGAGTGCCGCCAAATCGAGTACTCGTGACACGGCGGACGAATCCGTGTCGGACTTGAATCGGATGGTGCCGGACTTTCAGTTCAATCTGGTCCGGTTGGTGACGATCCCCGACGACGACCTGCCGAGCCATCCGCTGGCTCGACTGGGGCTCACCTTGATGCGTGCGGCGGTTGAGCACACACTTGTGGAGTGGTGTCGAGCGGAAGCTCGGTCGATCAAGTTGCTGCTGGAGCGAGACGACGGGCAGTATGTGATTCGGATTGTGCTGTCGTACGTCATGAACGCAGCCCGCAGTGAATCAGAGACAAACAAGGCCGCGCGGGCGATTCGATCCGCAGTTGGCCCGGAAGGGGAGAAACACGTTATGAACGGTCTGGAAATCCTCGAGAAACGCGGTGAGAAACGCGGGCGATTCAACAATTCGATTGAAGTTGTTCGCAACCTACTGGACGCGAAAGTCTCCGTCGAAGACATCGCGCGAATGGCGAAATTCGATCGTGCTTTCGTCCAAAGCATTGCGAACGGTGAAACCCCTCTGATGCCAGACGAAGAAGAACATCCGGCCTCCGAGACGTGATTCGCGCGGCTCGATTCGGCGAGTGACCGTTGGCAGAGTCAGGCGGGGCCGCTGGAGGTCCATCCATTCCGTCGCTTTCAAGGCAGTGCTCGACCCGGACCTTGATCGACACATGCGCCGCCACTTCCGGCAGTTTGGCGATGCCGACCGCCACTGGAACCACGAGATACCGCAAAGCCGCTTGCGTATTTCCTCGAGCTTGCCCCGCTAGTCCAACGCAATCGGCGACATCCTCACTCGGTCGCGTCTCGATCGATTGTTGGTGTAGGCTGCCGAGCCTTGATCAAGGTGTAACATCGGTCAATCGCGACGTCCGTCGATCGATTGGCTTGCAGTTCTGGAGGGTCGCTCGTGAATCGCCGAGTTTTTTCGCAGTTGTTGGCGTTTGGTGCCGGTCTGTTTACGGCGTCGAGAGCCGGGGCGTCGGAGAGGCCGCAGGACGACGAATCCGCTGGCGGGCCATCGGACGGGCTCGATGATCAGTGCCAACCGACGGTGACTCGCGAGACCATTCGCAAAGTTCCCGTGACCGACGCCGTGACCGTGGACGACTTCATTCCACGCGCGCAAGCCACCTTGCCCAAGGCCACGTTTGAATACATCACCAGCGGCTCGGAAGACGAGGTCACGCTGCGGGACAACGTGGCAGCCTTTCGCCGCCTGCGGGTTCTGCCGCCGTTGCTGCATGGCGTGAGCAAGGTCGATCTCTCGACCACGGTGCTCGGCCAACGGGTTTCGATGCCGATCTTGCTAGCTCCGGTGGCCGGTCTGCGATTATTCCATCAGGACGGCGGGATGGGATCCGCCCGCGCCGCCGACAGCATGGGGACCATCGCAGTCTCCAGCAGCAGCGTCGGCAACAGCGTGGAAGAATTGGCGGGCAGCACCAAGGCACCAAAGTGGTTCCAGATGTACGTGCCTCGCGAACGGGATGTCGCTCGGCGCTTGGTGAAACGCATCGAGAAAGCCGGCTTCAAGGCCATCGTCGTCACGGTGGATCTGGGCGAGCGAAAAGACGCGGACCTTCGAAACAAGTTTTCGTTGCCCCGCGACATGCTGCTCAAACACTTGCGGGACATCGGCTACACGCAACTTCGAAACGACATCAGCAACGCGGACTTGCAGGCATTCAATGTTGCCGCGTGGGACATTTCGTTAAGCACGGAATTCTTCAAGTGGTTGCGCAAGGAAACGCGGCTACCGATCTTGCTGAAGGGCGTGCTTTCGAAGCAGGCCGCGTTGCAGGCGGTCGAGCTGGGATTGAATGGAGTGGTGGTTTCGAATCACGGCGGCCGACGCATGGACGGCATGCCGGCATCAATCGATCAATTGACCGAGGTCTCCGCGACGCTCAAGGGATCCGGCTTGGAGATTCTGTTCGACAGCGGAGTGCGACGCGGCGGCGACGTGCTCAAGGCCCTGGCTCTGGGTGCGAAGGCCGTGCTGATTGGACGGCCGCAGGCGTGGGCTTTGGCGTCCGACGGGGAAGCCGGCGTGAGACGCGTGCTGGAGATTCTGCGAGATGAATTGACGGGGGCGATGTTGTCGTCCGGCTGCCGCAATGTTCAAGAGATCAATCGGTCGCTGATCATGAATCCGCAGGTTTAATCGTTTTCCGCAGGCGATCGCTTGGTGTGTTGTCGGCGAATCAGGAGCAAGCTGTGCATTATTGGTGGTCCCTCTGTGTGATGATGTTGATCGCGTCGTCCGTGTACGGACAGGAGTCGACACCCGAAAAGGAGTCGGACGCGAAGTCTCGCATCGCCCGACAAATTCGTGAGGTCGTCGAGCACTCGGAGGCGGCTCGGAAACAGCGACAACTGGATCGCGAGAACCATCTCGAACGTGTCCGCCTATTGGAACGGCAAATCACGCGGCTTAAAGCCGATCAGGTGTCGCTCGACGCCGCAGTGCAACAGCAAGAACGAGAGATCGAGCAATTGACTCGGCAAAGCGAATCGGATCGAGCGGCAGTGCGCGCGGCTCGGGCTTGGATCGCGGACGTCGTCGCAATCGTCCGCCCGCTTGCTTCACGATTCACACAGCGCATCGAACATGGAGTGGGTCCGCACCAACAGCGACGCATGGCTGCCATGCAAACCGTGGTGGGGCTGTTGCGCGACGACGCTGCGGAGCAGACGGTCGAAGGAGTGCGGCGGTTCTTTGAGGTGATCGGCGAGGAGTGGTTGTCGGCCCGGTCCGTGACGCTCGCCAATGAACCCGTGGTGCTTGCCGAGGGACGTGAGGCGAGGCACTCGTGGATCGTCGGGTTTGGATTTGTTTCGCAACTGTTTGCCTCGGAAGACGGCCGAGTCGTGGGCTGGCGACAACATGGAGACGCGTCGCAATGGAAGACGGAATTGGACCACGAAAATCGCCGACGCGTGGCCAACGTGGTGGACATCGTTCGCGAAAAGCAGCCACCGACTCTCGTGCCCGTGCCTCTGGAATTGCCGGTTCGCGATCACGGCGAGTAGTGGGTTTGAATCTACTTCTTGCGTATCAATCGCTCGGTATGTTTCCCACGGATGGCAATGCCTGACCACGGATGTTAAGCGTTAATTAAATCCGACCGTTACGGGTTTTGGGTTCGGTACGTTGAACCAATTCCAATGGATGGCACTGATCCCGGATCCCCTGCCAGTATTTGAGCGAAGGACCTCGACTTGAGAAGATCGTCATGCCCAGCGTGACGTACGATACTGACCTACCACTGATTCAGCTCGAGGCCGACATGTCATTGCACAACCCGTTTCCCGGCATGAATCCGTATCTCGAACGCCATTGGGGCGACGTCCACACCCGGTTCATGGTTTATGCATGTGACCAGATCAACAGCCAATTGCCGGGTGACCTGCAAGCGCGCGTCGAGGAAGCGCTGACGGTTGATAGCGAAGACGACACCCGTCTCGTCTATCCCGACGTCCGGGTTGTTGAGGACACAGCAACGGGGGTCGACGGTCAGCCAATCGGTGGTGTGATGGTGGCCGAGCCAGCTGTCGTCATGTTGGCCGACGAGCCCAGAACGGAGAGGCACATTGAAATCGTCAACGCACGGGAGGGCCACCGAGTCATCACGGCCATCGAATTCTTGAGCCCGACCAACAAGACAAACGGCAAAGGCCGCGAGAAATACCTGGCCAAGCAGACCGAGTACATCCAAGGCGGAGTCAATCTGGTCGAGATCGATCTGCTGCGAGGCGGCGAATTCTCGTTGGCCATCCCCAAGGACAAGTGGCCGACCGCTTCAAATCTCTACAAGATCTGCGTCCGCAAGTTCTGGACGCCGGAGCACGCCTTTACGTTTGGAGCAACGCTTCGCGAGGCGTTGCCAAACATCCCGATCCCGCTGCGTCTCAGTGATCCCCCCGTGATTCTGCAACTCCAGGAACTGATCAACGAGTGCTATGTTCGCGGACGATATGCGTCACTGGATTACAGCCAACCACTCGTTCCAAAGCTGGCCAAAGACGATGCGAACTGGGTACGTGGCTTGCTGGGAGGCAGCAACTGAAACCCTGAAATCTTAAGGCTCCTCGCCGAAATCGAGACTGCCAGACCAGATGCTGTAATCGACGACTCGTGCATTTGTTTCTTCAGTTGCCATATAACAGGCCAATGGGGCACCGCGACCGCAAGTAAGAGAATCCAAAGAACCCGTGCGGCGACATTGAGCGCGGTCGAAGAACGAATGCCTGTAAGAACGGTGATTCCAAGCGTCGGCCACATGAACCAATAAAACGCCGCCGCATAAAGTAGCACGACGACTTCTTCGCCATCTTTGGCGGTGCGTTCTACGAACATAAATCAGCTATGGCACCGAACGCGAAGCATCGCCGACGCCGCCCCGATCGAAGCGGAAAGCGTCGAACAATCAACAATCAAAGCCATTTTACGCGAGCGCCCGATGAATGAAAAGACGAGGCGTGCCCGCAGGGCCTTTGCGGCAGATGCTATGTTGTCCGACGAAGAACGCGCGAGAAAATGCTGGCGACGTCATTCCACGACGAGCCTTGTAAACTTCCAAATGGTGATTACATCGCTGAGCGAGCTATCCGAAGCGGACATCAGCGGCACGCCTGAAGGCCGCTTCGCGCTGGCCGTATTGAAGTCTGTCGGTGAGCATCAACCGCTCGGCTGGACCGAATTCGAGGAAATACTTGCGGAGCTTTGCGAAGAAGACGAAGACCAGCTAAGCCGAATTCTGACACGTGCGTGGAGTTAAATACCTCAGCAATGTCGTTTCGCCGGATGAAGAATCGGAACTACGCCATAAACTCAAAGCATTGCCAAAACGGCTCGAACCGTTGGAGAAAACCATGGTGACGTTGCAACAACACTGGCTGGACCAAGGCAAGGACGCGGGTATCAAGGAAGGCAAGGTGAGTGTACTGAATCGCGTGTTGCCGCTGATCTACCCGAGATATTCCGGAAACGAGAGTCGGCTTGCCCAGCTTTCGAGTGACGATCTGAACAAGCTGTTGGAATCTGTCGCAATTCGCGCGGAATGGAAAGAAGTCGCAGGCTTGCTCAAGCCAAAGAGTGATCAGTAGAAAAACGGAAAGCCCCTTGAGTGATTGTTGTTGAAGCGCTCGTGCTTCCTGCTTCAGCAAAGATATTACGCGTTTGAAATCTTATTTGAGCCATTGCGACCAATCGCAGACCGCGCTCCGACCCATCAGCGCAACATCCGGGCCATCCGCGAGTCCGCGCCGGAGACGTTTGTTTCGGAATTTGGTAGTCTCCATGCGAACCCAACGGAATCGAAATTTGGTGAGACAAGTTTTCCAATTCAGCACCAATAGTGGGACGGTGCTAACCGAAGAATTGGGTGCTGACCGCGTCCCGTACCCGACGACAACTCGACCCAGTCGTTCACATCGCCACTCGGCATCGCTCAACTTGCCGATTTGAACAGCCGCGAATAAACTGCTCCGCCCGTTTCCCAGTGGGTTCCGGTTGAATTCGCTCAAACTGTTTGTCACACCTCCACCAAGAATCGATCGACGGCAAGCTCATGAAGAAGGACATCCATCCCACTTATCGTGAAGTCGTATTTCTCGATACGTCCACTCAAACGCGGTTTTTGACTCGTTCGACCGTTTCGAGCAAAGAGACGATTGAACACGAAGGCAAGGAATATCCACTCGTCAAAGTCGAAATCAGTTCCGCGTCGCACCCGTTCTATACGGGCAAGATGAAGTTCGTGGACAGCGCTGGACGCGTTGAAAAGTTTCAGAAAAAGTACAATTGGGGCAAGAAAAAGGCCGACGAGGCGGAAACCGAAACCGTCGAAGAGGTCAAAGTCGCAGAGTCTTAGCCGGGTGACGTTCAAGGCTGGAATTGTTTCCGACATGCTTTGTCCCGTCTCTGTCCCGCGCCCTTCGGTTGATCGCAAATCATGCTGCAGGCAGTCGCATTGTGTTCGATGCAGTTGCCTGCGGTTTTTCGTTTGCTGTCGATCGATTTCGAGTCTTGAATGCCTCAATCCAAGCGCGGACCCAGTTGAAACGTCTCCGCCATGTTTCCGAGTCTTGAAACCAAACTGAAACGCTACGAGGAACTGGAGTTGCAACTCCAGGATCCGGAAGTCCTCGCCGACATCACCACGATGCTGGCAATTCAGCGTGAACACGGCGGACTCACCAAGGTCGCGATGCCGGTGCGTGAATTTCACGCGTTGGTGGCGGACATCGACGCCGCGCGGATGATGTTGGAAGAAGAAACCGACTCTGAAGCTCGCGAGTACGCCGAGGCCGAACTGGAGGCGCTCGAAGCGCGCAAATTGCAGATGGAGTCGGAACTCGAAGATCTCGTCGCTGCGGGCGATTCCATTACGCGCGGCTCGATGATCATGGAAATTCGGGCGGGAACCGGCGGAGACGAGGCCGCATTATTCGCACGCGACCTCTACGAGATGTACACGAAATTGATCGAGATTCGTGGCTGGAAGTCCGAAGTCATCGAATTCAATGTGACGGAACTTGGCGGCTTGAAGGAAGTCACGCTTTCAATTTCGGGCGAAGGTGCCTTTCATCAATTGCAGTTCGAGAGCGGTGGCCATCGAGTCCAGCGCGTTCCCGAAACCGAAGCTCAAGGTCGCATTCATACCAGCGCCGCCACCGTGGCCGTGATGCCGGAAGCCACGGAAGTCGAAATCGAAATCAACGATGCCGACCTGCAGATCGACACCATGCGGGCCGGTGGACCGGGCGGACAGAAGGTCAACAAGATCGAGAGTGCCGTCCGTATTACGCACGTTCCCAGTGGAATCGTGGTGAAGTGCCAGGACGAAAAGAGCCAGCACAAGAATCGTGCGAAAGCGATGCGAGTCCTTCGCAGCCGGCTGCTTGAGGCACGGCAAAAAGAGGTCCACGATGCACGGGCCGAGCATCGACGGACATTGGTCGGATCCGGCGATCGCAGTCAGCGCATCCGCACGTACAACTTTCCACAGAATCGCATCACCGACCACCGCATCAACGTGACGCTCTATAAACTCGACAAGATCGTTCAAGGTGATCTGGACGAGTTGATTGAAGCGCTGCTCGAATTCGACCGACAAGAGCGGCTCGGCGGCGCAGGCACGGCGGCGAAGTCGACCGACGGTTCCGTGTCCAAGAAGTAGCGGAGTAGAGTGCTCGCGAGTTCTTCAGACGCAACTGTGAAGCCTGATGACCAATTCCATCGCGACCCAACCTGCCGATGACACCGCCGACCTGCGGATGATCCGCATTCAGAGCGGCGACACCGGCGCGTTTGATGAGATCGTCGATGAGCATCGCGGACCACTGATCGGGTTCTTCTTCAAGAACCTCCGAGACCGCGAATTGGCCGAAGATATGACGCAGGAAGTGCTCTTGCGGGTCTATAACACGGCGTGGGACTATCTGCCGTCCGGACGATTCAAGGCGTGGATGTATCGCATCGCTCGAAATCTGCTGATCGACAACATCCGCCGCCGCACGAACGACGCTTTGGTGAAGGCCCTGCGCAGTTCCAGTATGAAGGATGAAGACGCCGATCCGCTGTCGTGGGTCGCCGGCAGCGTGTTGACCCCGCCGGAAAACGCGGACCATCACGAATTGTCCGAGCTGGTTGACCGTCTGCTGGACAATGTTCCCGAGGATCAGCGGTTGACGTTTACGCTGCATCACTACGCTGGATTGAAGCTGGCGGAGGTCGCCGAAGCAATGGAATCCTCCGTCCCCACAACCAAAAGTCGGTTGCGGTTGGCGAGAGAAAAACTGCAAGCACAACTGAAGAAGCACGGAATCACGGATCCGCATCTCCCAGACGACACATCCAATGCTGAGCCGTGAATTGATGAAACCCGTGATGCGAATGACCTAATGAATGCTTCGATCAATCTTCACTGACGGAGAAACTCATGGCGTATTTCAGCCGACTGACGGATATTGTGACCTGCAATCTCACGCAGATTCTGAATGAGGAATCCAACCCGTCCGTCGCCCTCGACGAAATCGTCGCCGAAATGCGTGAGGGCATCGCGGGGGCGCAACGCAGCGTGCGGACCGCAGAATCCAGCGTCAAACGCCTGGACGGCGAGATCGAATTCCATCGCGGAGAAGTTGCCAAGTGGCACGAGCGTGCCAAGGCCGCGCTCTTGGATGGGAATGAGAATGATGCTCGCGACGCCGTTACTCGAAAGAAGGAATCTCAGGACGTTTTGGCGGGACTGGAACAGCAACATGAAGCCGCCACGAATACGCGCAATCATCTCGCCACCATGATGCGGGCGTTGGAAGGCCGACTCGCCGATGCCGTCCGCCGGAAGTCTCAAGTCGCCAACGCGGGTGGTGGCGCGTCCGTCAAGCCGGATCAGTCCGACTTAAACACCGAACGCGGTCGGCAAGTTGAAGACGAACTTGCCGAATTGCGTCGCGAACTGGCTGGTGAGTGAGAGAACGGTTGTGCAAATGACGCGCCGATGAGCGCTGGTGCGTTGGCCCGTTTCACGGCACCGCGATAGTAGCAACCCGCAAACCGTGTTCTACCGCCAGCGCTAGCCCAATGGCACCAGAGTTGTGGGATGTATAACAATTGTCCCAATTGTTCATCCCGAGCAATTGGGACAATTGCTCTACGATTTCGCTCCTCGATCCGACAACTTTGGGTCCATTGGGCTACCGGCGTTTGGGCCGCTGCTTTTTCTTGGCTGCGCCGGCAGGACGAAAGACGCGTTGCAATTCCTCAAGCGCCGTCCGACCACTGATGACCAGTCGCATGCCGTCCGATTGCAGAGTGTGCGTCGTCTCCTGTTCGCGAGCCAGTTTGCGAAAGACAGCCGGGTCGAAACCGCTTGAGATGTGCTGTTTCAACGTGTCGTTGATCGGGATCAATTCGAACATATTCGTGCGACCTCGAAAGCCCACTTCGTTGCAGTGCTCGCACGGGTCGTATTCTTCTTCCTCTTCGTCTTCATCCTCCGGTGGTGGCGGCGGCTCGAACTTGCGATAGAGCGTACGCAGATCTTCCGGCAAACCCAGCGACTTCTTCACCTTCGGATTTGGGCGATACGCTTGGCGACATTTTTCGCACAGCAAGCGAATCGGTCGTTGCGTCACGATGGCTCGGAGCGCATTCGCCACGACTGCGGGATCGCCGGCCAATTCGATGAGTTTGGCGATGGCTGTTGCGGGATCCGGCGCGGCGACTTCGGCAAAGAATCCAGCCCGATCTTGGTAAGCCAATATACTCTTCAAGATCGTGGGATCCGTGATTGGAGGCACGTACACGAAATCGGCGTCCATCCGCAACATGCGATCAAACGTCGTCTCAAGGTCGTGTTCTTCCTTGATTTGGAACGCGTTCACGTTGTGCAAGTCCGCGTGACCGTGGTCCGCCAGGCTGTAAACCGTGTAGGTGCAGAGATCGACGCACAGCACGGTCATTTGCATCGTGGTGGTGGTGCCGGTGCCGGGAGGCCCGCAAGCGATCACCAAACCGTTGCCGTCCGTCGACATTTCCCGCAAGCGTCTGCGGAAATCGTCGGACATTCCGGCCGTGGCGGGACTGTCGATAACCTCCTTGTCGTTCACGATCTGGATGGTCAGTTTTTCCAAGCCACCTTCGACCGGTTCGGTTTTCACGTACAGCTTGTATTTGACGTCGTTGTACGTCGCATGCATGCCGCCGTTCTGCGGAGACTTGCGGTCGTTGATGTCCATGCCCGACAACAGCTTGATCATCTGCGTGGTGGCGAGTGCTCGTTTGGCGGGCATCTTGCCTGCGGGATGCGGGATCGTATCGATGACGACCTTGCCGACCGCCACGTTGCCCTTGGGTTCCAGCACGCTGATCGACGCGCGCCGTGAGACCGCGTCCGTTACCAGCTCCTTGGCTTCCATCAAGCCGAGCTTGACCAGCTTCGCGTTGGCCTTCAGGTCGGCTTCGGATCCGTCGAGTGCTCCTTGAAAGAGCACGTACTCGATCTCTTCCTCTTCTTCGTCATCATCGTCGTCATCATCATCGTCGTAAGAGCGTGGCATTCCAGTCCTCTCGTTCGCAATGAATCCCGCGGCATGCGCCGCCGCAGGACGTTAACCAAGCAAGCCGTATTTTCGCAGCGTCGTCTTCAGCGATTCGTGTTGTTGTTCGGTCAAGGGCGTGAGCGGCAAGCGAACCGCGCCGGCGTCTCGGCCGACGAGACTCATGGCCGCCTTGATGGGGATGGGGTTGGTGGCAAGACCCAACATGTCTCGGCAAAGCGGGAACAGCTTGTGATGCCACTCTTGAGCTTTGGCAAGATCACCGGCGTTGAAGGCCGCAATCATCGATTTCACATCTTGCGGAATAATGTTGCCCACCACCGACACCACGCCGCTGCCGCCCATCGCCATGAGCGGCAGCGTGATGCTGTCGTCGCCGGACAACACGGTGATGTCGCTGCCGGACAGAATCTGCGACGCCTGATCCATGCTACCTGTGGATTCCTTGACCGCCACGATATTGGGGAGTTCGCCGAGCCGACAAATGGTTTCGGGCTCCATGTTTTTCGCCGTGCGACCGGGGATGTTGTAAAGGACGATCGGGATGTCGATGCTTTCGGCAATGGCTTTGAAGTGCAAATAAAAGCCTTCCTGCATCGGCTTGTTGTAGTACGGGGCCACCATGAGCACGCCCGTCGCCCCGGCCTGTTGTGCAAACTTGCTGAGTCGAATCGCTTCGGCGGTGCTGTTGGAACCGGTGCCTGGGAGAACTTTGATGCGACCGGCCGCGTGTTCGCATACGATGGCAATGACTCGCTCGTGTTCGTCGTGCGTCAGCGTGGGGCTTTCGCCGGTGGTCCCGACTGGGCTGACGACGTTGGTGCCGGATTCCACGTGAAAGTCCACGAGCGCTCGCAGCGCCGGTTCATCGATCCGGTCGTCTTTGAACGGCGTGACGAGAGCCACCGTGAGTCCCGCGAATTGTTCGCCTTTGCGAGGCATTTCTCTTCTCCAAGTCGGACGTGGTGGCCGGTGGTTACGCGAAATTAGCCGTTTGGACGCTAGCCCCGGTTTTTCCACGCTCAAAAAGTTGTCGGGTGCTGTCGAAGCAAAACTTGGTGGTGGTGCGTCTTCGGTCTCGATGCATGATGTTGTCGACTTGCAACGCGAATTCAAGGTGCGTTGGTTTGCTGACGACGCACCAAAAGTTTACGACCTCGACACACCCTACTGCGAACAATCCGCGCTAGCTCCGGTTTTCCCACGCTCGTAAGGAACCGTGGCTAGCGCCAAAACGGCTATGATCATCCAGCCGAGTGGCTTGCACCAAAACGGCTGACGATTCAACCGAATTCCCGGCCTACGACCGAGCTTTCCAATCGACGCCGGACAGACTGGACAATGCGAGTGCCAGTGCGTGCGTTCCGTCGCGACCGTGACCCTGTGCTTGGAGTGCCAAATACAACTGGTGCGACAACGCCAAGCCGGGCAACGAAAGTCCCATCGCCTTGCTTTCGTCCAACGCAATGCCCATGTCTTTGATGAAGTGCTCGACGAAGAACCCAGGGTCGAAATTGTTGTCCATGATCCGAGGCCCGAGGTTTGCCAGCGACCAGCTTCCCGCCGCGCCGCTGCCAACGGATTCCATCACGGTCGGCAGGTCCAGCCCCGCCTTGTGCCCGTACAGGAGTGCTTCGCAGATACCGATCATGTTGGTTGCGATCAGGATTTGATTGACCATTTTCGTGTGTTGACCACAGCCCGGCCCACCCTGATGCACGATCGTTTTCCCCATCGCGTCCCAGCACGGTTGCAATGCAGCGACGATGTCTTTTTCTCCACCGATCATGATGGACAGCGTGCCGTTCTTGGCTCCGACGTCTCCACCGGAAACCGGCGCATCGACGCTGGCGACGCCTTTGGCCTTGGCGGCTTCGGCGACTTCCACGGCCAGCGACGGATCGCTGGTGGTCATGTCGACCAGGATGTTGCCGGACTTGGAGCCCGCGAGCGCCCCGTTTTCACTGAGCAACACTTCTCGCACATCCGCCGGAAAACCAACGATGGAAAACACGACGTCCGAAGCTGCGGCCACGGCTTTCGGCGAATCCGCCCAAGTCGCCCCCTTGTCAATCAATCCCTGAGCCTTGGACGGCGTACGACTGTAAACCGTGGCGCTGAAGCCAGCCTCAATGAGGTGCCCGCACATGCTGGAGCCCATGACTCCCGTGCCGATCCAGCCGATCTTTGTTGTTCCAGGTGCGATGGTGGGTGCCATGCTCGCGCGTACTCCTTGATGCAGATTCGTTTGGGGCTGAAACGCGTCCCACAAACAAGTCTCACTCGACGGCCATGCGATTGGCCTGGGGACCTCGTCAACGTGGGCGGGGGAGTATATCGACGGGTTTTCGCCACGTCACTCAACCACGCATTCCGATTAGAACAGGAGATTCCGAAACAAGTACAGCCCACACCAAGCGAACACGAATCCCGCAATGCTCCACACCCAGCGTCTGGTTGATCTCCGTTCTGCCAGCTTGACCTGCTCCGGCATGAATGCGGCCAACTTCGAAAATGTTTCCGCACTGAGGAATCGGCAGCCGGCGGTGAAGTTGCCCTCGTCGCGATCAACCCAACGGACGTGTGCTTGAAAGGTCAGATGACCGTGATCCTCGTCCGCAAGCTCCACCATGACGCGTTCACCGGGAATCATGTCTGCAGCGGATTTCAATCGGAAGCCGGTCGATGAGACATCCAGCAACTCGATGGGAATTTCATCGAAGGTCATTTCACGCCGAGCCTGGCTGCTGATCGATACGTCGAAGCGTTCGGCCTGACGGCGTTCGAGATACTCTTTCGCGGCAAGATCCACCAAGAGTTTGGAAGTCAGTTGTTGGTCAAACACAACTCCCGAATACCACTGAAAATCGCGGCCCAGTCGCGTCCAACGCACCTGCCCGGTGCGGTATTCATCAAATCCGATTTCGTCCGCGAGTAATCGCAGGCTGACGTGATCACGAATCCGAACGGGCCCCGTCGTGACCAGTTTGGTTCCGGACGTCGAGAGATCCCGCACTTCGCCCGCCACCACGGTGGTGTTCGCCGTATCCAACGTATGAGCCACCTGTACCTGGATATTGCGTCCATCCACGAGGGTGTATCGGTATTCCGATCGCTGAACGGTTTGTTTCACGGGATGGGTCGCTCGCAATGGATGCGGTTGGCGGCTCGGAGTCTTTTGACCGACAGAAGTCGCAGGCACGCTCTGCCGTGCAGTCCGCCTTTCGAATACGAATCGGGGCTTGGGTTACAGTAAACATAGATCCTGGCGTGGCCCCGAGTTCTCGAAACGCCGCCGACCAGCGACATGTCAGTCGAACGCCTCCCACGCATTGACACGCAATTCAGGCGGTTGCAATGTCTTGTCCGGCGTCCGTCCCGACGAATTCAATCCCGCCGGAAGAGTCCACCTGAGCAACTTTCCGTCGCCATTCGGCGAAGCACGCATCATCGACCTCAGCGTCCCGCTGGAAGACAACAAGGACTGATTAAGCGTTAAATATCCGTGGTCCGGCATTGCCATCCGTGGGCGTTAAACCCTCGCTTCCACGTCCGAATTCCAAAAGCTGCTTGAACAATCTCCCTGGTCGCGAACAAGGTCACCTGCTTCCTCCGCCTCTGGCAACGCCAGTTCGGCGGAACATTCAACCGCATCGTCCCCAGACTCGGCGATTTTCTCGTGCGGTCATTCCACTGAATAGGCGAAGTTGCCGTCTTCGGCGACTTTGATCGTGGCCTTCGTGACCGACGCGCCGTCCGCCATGCGGCTTAGAAATTCGCCGCTGAGTTCCGGCAGCAACGTTCCGTTGACGATGTTGTCGATGTTTCGAGCACCGCTCGACACTTCCTGGCATCGCGACAGGATCGCGTCGATGACTTCTTCCGAGTACTCCAGCGGCGAGCGATAATTCTCGCGAACTCGGCGGACGATGTGGCCCAGCTTCAGCTTGATGATGTTCCGCATCACGTCGTCGCCCAGCGGGAAGTAGGGGATGATCGTGCAGCGGCCGAGGAACGCTGGCTTGAACGTGTTCAGCAACTCTTGATGCAGCGACTTGCCGAGCGTTTCCGGGTCGGGCATGAGTTCCGGATCGGCACACAGCTTCATGATCAAATCCGTCCCCGCGTTCGAGGTCATGATGATGACCGTGTTCTTGAAGTCGATATCGCGGCCTTCGCCGTCTCGCAGGGTGCCTTTGTCGAAGACTTGATAGAAGATTTCCTGGACACCTTCGTGCGCCTTTTCCAGTTCGTCGAGCAAGACCACGCTATACGGCCTGCGACGAACGGCTTCGGTCAAGACGCCACCTTCGCCGAAACCGACGTAGCCGGGAGGCGATCCCAGCAGCAGCGAGACTTTGTGCTCTTCCTTGAACTCGGACATATTGATGACGGTCATGTTCTGTTCGCCGCCGTAGAGCAACTCCGCCAACGTGATCGCGGTTTCCGTTTTACCCACGCCGCTCGGACCGGCCAGCATGAAAACTCCGATCGGACGCTTCGGGTCTTTGAGTTTCGCCCGCGAAGTGCGGACGCTTTGGGCGATCGTTTCCAAGCCGTGGCTCTGACCGACGACCCGCTCTTCCATCTTGTCCTTGAGATTGAGCACCGTGCGAATTTCGTCCGACACCATCCGGCCGACGGGAATCCCGGTCCAATTGGAGACCACGTCCGCGATCGCCTGCGAATCGACGCAGACCTGCATCAGCGGATTCTCGCCTTGGATGCCGTCCAGTTCGCCGTTCAGATTACTGAGCGACTCCAACAAGGCACTTCGCTGCTCTTCCGTCAACGGTACGACTTCTTTCACCGCGGTTTCGGCAACCGCTTCGCCGGGTTTCGTTGCGGCTTTTTTCGCATCGCCATCGGTCGCTTCGATTGGTTTACCTTCCAGTTGATTCCGAATCTCGCGGATGCGTTGCACGAGATCCGTTTCCTGATGCCATTGTTCCGTCAGCGCGGCAAGATTTGATTCCGCCGCCGCCTTTTCCTCGTTCAATTCGCCCAGTTTTTCCGAGTGATCGCTGCCGGTGACGGCTTCGCGGTCCAGCGTTTCGATGGCGACGCCGATCTGGTCGATCCTTCTCTGCAAATCTTCGACGGCGGGCGGAGTGGACTGCTGCCCCAAGGCGACTCGGGCGCATGCGGTGTCGATCAAGCTGACGGCCTTGTCCGGCAATTGGCGACCACTGATGTAGCGATTCGACAGACGGACGGCTTCGACGGCGCCTTCATCGAGAATTCGGACATTGTGATGGGCTTCGAGCGTATGGAGCAGACCGCGGATCATCTCGACGCACACCGATTCGGTGGGTTCTTCGACCTTGACCACCTGGAAACGGCGAGCAAGCGCCGCGTCTTTTTCGAAGTACTTCTTGTATTCTGCCCAAGTCGTGGCGGCGATGGTGCGAAGTTCGCCGCGAGCCAACGCCGGCTTCAGCAGATTGGCCGCGTCACCCTGTCCCGCAGATCCCCCAGCTCCGATCATGGTGTGTGCTTCGTCGATGAACAGGATGATCGGTTGCAGTGACTTCTTGACTTCTTGGATGACGGACTTAAGCCGATTCTCAAATTCGCCCTTCACGCCGGCTCCGGCTTGCAACAGCGCCAAGTCCAGCGTTCGCAGCGAGACATTTTTCAGAGCCACCGGCACGTCGCCGGCCGCGATTCGCAGCGCGAAACCTTCCACCGCGGCGGTTTTCCCCACACCGGCTTCACCCGTGATAATGGGGTTGTTTTGGCGACGACGTGTCAGGATGTCGATCACCTGGCGAATCTCATCGTCTCGCCCGAGCACCGGGTCGATTTCGCCGGCCCGCGCCCGCGCCGTGAGGTCGATCGTATATTGATCCAGTGACGGAGTTTTCGACGGCCCGCCGGGTTTGACGGGTTGCCCAGATTCGGGTCCGGAACCGACCGGGGCTTCAACGCCGACCGATTCCGACGAGTTGGCGATCAGGCTTGGGAGTTCCGTGATCAATGAAGCCGGAGTGATCTTTTCGAATTCTGCGGACGAGGCGCGTGCGATGCGACCCAGCGATTCATCGGACAGCAACGCCGCCAGCACATAACCCGTGCGAGTCAACGGGGCGGAAAATTCAATCGACGCCAACACCCAAGCTTCTCGAGCCAGCGACACCAAGTCCGGCGACAGCGCGGGTGGTCGCGAGTTGCCCGTCTTGAGTCGGTCGAGTGCTCGGGTGAGATCGGCCACGAGCCGTGAATGATCGATGCCGAACGCCTTCAAGATCGGTGCCAGATCCGTGCCGGACTCTTCCAGCAGTTTGATCAACCAGTGTTCGATCTCGACGTTGTAATTCGTGCGTGAGAGACAAAGTCCCGCAGCGCCTTCCAAGGTCCGGCGGCAGGGATCATTGAGTTTGGAAACCAGCGATTTCAGATTTACCGACACCATGGTGCGTCTCTCCGTTCGTTTCTATTCAGGCAGATTCTGTTGAAGCGACTTATGCGACACGTCCGAAACACAGGCCGACAGCTTGTTGTGCTTGAATCTTGTCCGGCTGTTCATGGTGACAAGATCAGGCAAGATGAATCACGCGCGACGGTCCGAGCCGCAAATCAAGAACCGGGCACATGTCGTCCCGGAATGACGCGAAGCATACCGTTCGCTTGTGACGCGATCCACAATCGATTCCGGCGCGATTGCTCGCAATTGACATCCCTGTTTGAATGCCACAATCCAGGCCGAGATTGAGTCTTGTCGCCGATGTGCAGAACGCCTGAGTGAGCGTCGAAGCGATGTTCCACTGCGTGCGACAAAGCACGGGCTCATTCGCTCGACCTGACAGGCATCTCGGGTTCCGGCAAGTATTCGACACGCTTCAGACTTGGCAGATTCGCCAGTTGGAGTTGGTGAGCTTGCTCAAACGCAACATGCCGGTGGCGTACGTTTCGGAATACCTGCCGGACTTGGAACGCATGGCTGAATTCAAAACTCGCGCGCTCAGTGCATTCGAGACGGACGCCATCCGAAAGCTCTTCGATGGCGGGCGCGATGATCGGCATCAAGAAACTGGCGTGCAAGGCGGGAGTTGGCGGCCCCGCGGGTATCGCGTTCTCCGTCTACGAAGGCGCCGACATCGCGCTGCGGCTGTACACGCTCAAGCAAGCACTCGACGGCATCACCTTCAAGAACCAAGTCAGCGACCCGGCACCGGTCGTGGCCAAGCTGCTCGTGGAACTGCTGAAGGAAATTTCGTTCGCCGAGCTGATGAAGCGGATTAAGTGCTTCCCCGCCGGCACCCCGGTGGTGGTCGCGGTCAACGACAGTGCCTCCGCCAACGGGCCACGTTACGAAACCCGCCCCATCGAGACGCTGAAGCGCGGCGACCGGGTCCTCGCCCGAGACGAACACGGCGAGCGAATCACACGGCAACCGGTCGAAGCGGTCCTGGAAGTCACGACGGACTCGCTGATCCACCTGACATTCGAGACGTCATCCGGCCAGCGAGCCACAATCGCGAGCACTCCGCACCACCCGATCTGGATCGAAGAGCGTGAAGCGTTTGTGGGCGCCAACACCATCCAACCAGGCGAGCACACCACCGGCCCAAGCGGGGAGCGCTGCAAGTTC
>JAQBZS010001007.1 GCA_027622115.1 Planctomycetota bacterium
GCCAGATCGACCGGTTGATGACGGCCGCTGATCACCACGACATGCACGCCGTCCGCTTCCAGCCAGGCCGATGGACCCATTTCGCCGACAACTTCGGCCCACATCGGACCATCGTACGTGAACCGCCCGTTCGACACGGCGCGGACTTGAACCCGCATCGGCACCGGAGGACCAACCAACGGCTGCGATTTGCCTCCGAGCAGGATGTCGATCTCCGCTCCGGTGCCGGCAGCCACCGCTTGAGCCGCCACATCCGGATCGACCATGTAAAGCACCGCCGAAGGAATCAGCCTGCGTTCGATGAACAGACGCAGCATCTCCGTCGCGTCTCCCGCAGCCCCACCACCCGTGTTGTCGCCCTGCTCCGCAAGCACGATCGGGTATTTTCCGAGCTGCTCGCCCTGAGCGAGTGCCGATTCCGGCGGCAGCGGATCACGCTGCCACTGGCTGCGGCGCTCCCAGACCCACTCGCCCAACTCGTTGGCGTACTGCTCGGCCAGTGCTTCATCGTTGTCTGTGACGACAATGACGGAAGCGCCCACCGTCGGATTGTCGATCCACTGGTATCCCACCCCGATGCTGGCGGATAAAACGCCGGGGCGCTGATCAAGTTCCCGGAGCATCCGCACTGCGTCGCTCATGGGTGGATCGGCATCAATCATTCGCGCGGCCGACCACAGCAAGGGCAGATAGCGCACTGCCATCGTGGGCCGCACCTCGCCGGTGATCGTCAGCGCCATGATGCGCGCCGTATGCACGGCCCGTTCGGCCATGTCGATGTGAGGATAGGTCCGTTCGACGACCATCACATTCGCGGCCTGTTCCATGACGGGTGAAATGTTGCAGTGCAGATCATGTACCGCCATCACGGCAACCTTCGGCCCGACCAGTTGACGGACGCGGGACAGGACTTCTCCGTCGGCATCATCGACCCCGTCAGCAGCAAACGCCCCATGCAAACTGAGCAAAACACCATCGACGGGAAGCGACTTTCGCAACCGGTCCAGCAAATCTTCGATGCCGCTCTCCAGACTCTCCCGTGTGACAGGCGGACTGGTGTTTGCATCGATCCAAAGCAGCGGAACGTGTTCATGCCCTGTCTCGCGGACGCCGCGCACCAATCCATCGACGATTGTGTTTGCAGCTCCCAGTGAGCGGAGTTCATCCCCGAACTTCATCGAGCGAGCAACCGACATCAGCGTGGTCGTTTCGGCTGTCGGTGATGGTGCGGCGAAGCCACACGTCTCGTGTTCAATTCCGCCGACGGCGATACGCATGATGGCAACAAATCCTTAACGGCGCTGGGTGGACGAAGTCATGGAACACAATTGATCGCGCTGGCAACACACCAACGTCCCTGCGCGTCACACGCGGCATAGTACATACGATACCGGCCCGATGCGATCTGGATGAGTGACATATCCTCCGCCTGAACGGCATCCAGCCCTGCTCCACAGGGTGCCTGGAACCGAATTCCATCCTTCAGTTCCCAGTGCAGCATGTCCGACGAAATCGCACTGCAAATGACTGTCGGAATCGAAGCCGGCCCGCGTGACTCAAAATACATTCGCCAACGACCATCCGCACACAGCGTCACTAAAGGGGAAATCACGCGCAGTGACATATGGGGAATTCCCGGCTGAGGTGCCAGCCGAATCCCCGGCTCCTTCTCAAATGTCAGTCCATCTTCAGAAACTGCACTGAGGATATACCCCTGGCACTCCGGATACGGCTTCGCAGGCCCGACCGCTGTATAAAACAGCCGGTATCCTCCCGAGGGAATACGCACGATGCAGGGCGATTGCAGCCTAGAACTGTCGAGATCACGCGATCCCTGCAATCGTGGGCCGTCTTCCTTGATCCATGACTTAAACAGTTCCATCAACCGACTCCGCGCAGCGACCGGTGGGTAATAACCTCTAATGGATACTGCTACGAAGTTACCGAACAAGGAAACCTTTCCCTTGTTTTTCCGCCTTCATTAGCGTTCATCAGCGTCAATTAGCGGCTCAAAGTCAATTAGCAGTTCAAAACTGTGTTTCATCGATGCGTCGTCGCTGGCCGCAGTCTTCAAAACAAGTCGACCAGCGGTTCACCTGTGTCGAGCAGATTGAAGGGACGGTTTTGCTTGTCGAACGCTTCCAGGTTGTCAATTCCCATGGCGTGATAGACCGTCTTGGTCACGTCTGCCGGCGTCACAGGGCGTGAGGCGGGGTATTCGGCATAGCGGTCGCTGGTTCCGTACGTTTGGCCGCCTCGGATGCCGCCACCTGCCAGCACATCGGTAAGGCAGTGTGTCCAGTGATCGCGACCAGCGCCGCCAGTTCCGCCCGAACGCGGGTCGCCGATCTTCGGTCGTCGTCCCATCTCACTGGTGATCATCAACAACGTTTCATCCAGCATTCCGCGATCCGCCAGGTCTTCAATCAGTGCTGAGAATCCTCGGTCGAATTCGGGCAACAGATCGTCTTTCAGGCAACTGAAGTTGCTCCCGTGCGTATCCCAGCCGCCGCCACTGAGGCACTTTTTTGCAATCTTCTCATCATCTTCCGACCAGAAGACCGTCACGAACGGCACGCCGGATTCGACAAGTCGGCGAGCCGCCAGCAGGCTCATCCCATTGATCGTGGCACCATAGCGCTCGATCGTTTCGGGCTTCTCGCGCGAAATATCAAAGGCCGTCGTGGTCGCGCTGGACATCAGCAGCGAGATCGCTCGCTCCTGCTGGCTGTTCCAGGTCTGGGCTGCGGCAAACTGATCGAGATCGCGTCGCCCGTTATCAAGATGCGACAGCAGTTCCGTTCGCAAACCGAATCGCTTTCCGGACACATCGGCAGAGAGTACAAGGTCAGGTGCCTGAAACTCGTTCGGCTTGTCTCGGCGACCGAAAACATACAACGGATCGTGTTTCACACCCAGGCGTGCGGCAAACTGACCGGGCCGGTGAGGAGGCGTACCGGGCTTATGAGGCAACGTCACCGCATTGGGCATTCCAGCAAGCTGCGGACGTTTAGACGCAACAACGCACCCCATGAAAGGCCAGTCGTCGGGATAAGGAGTGCGATCGTTTCCCTTAATCAAAAATGTAGGATCGGGAACATGCCCGGTCAGGTTGTGGTAGTAGCCAGCGTGATGGTCATTGGTGTTGACCGTCGCTCCAACCGAATTGATGAGCGCAATGTGATGGGCCTGCTTCGCCAGCAGCGGCAGATGCTCG
>JAQBZS010001008.1 GCA_027622115.1 Planctomycetota bacterium
CCCGCCGATTCATTGAGTCCGTCACATATACGAAGCCATCGGAATCCACCGTGACGTCTTCTGGATTGCCAAACTCGCCGTCGCCCGTGCCGTAACGCCCGAATGACAGACGGAAGTTGCCGGACTTATCGAACACCTGGACTCGGTGATTGTTCGTGTCGGCGACAAGCACATCTCCGGTCGGTCCGATCGCAATGCCGTTGGGACTCTGCAAGATGCCCTTTGCTCCGGCTTTTGCCCCAATCTCCTTAACCGGATTTCGCAGCCGATCGAACACTTGCAGTCGGTTGTTGCCGGAATCCACGACGATCAGTGTTTCGTCCGGTCCAAACGCCACCCCGCTCAGATCCGAGACTTCGCCGTGACCTCGACCCGATCGACCGAACGCATAGCGGAATGTTCCTTGTTGATCGAAGACTTGCACATTGTTGTTGCCGGAATCCGCCACGGCGACATTGCCGTTTGCGTCCACCGAAATCCCGACCGGTCGGCTGAAGCGGTCGCCGTCCTGACGTCTTCGGCCGAAGCTTCGCACGAAACCACCGCTGGATGTGAAGACTTGAATTCGGCGATTTCGTGTATCGGCGACGAGGATGTTGTCGTCTTGGTCGGTCGCCACGCCGTGCGGGTCTTGAAGCTGACCTTCTCCGCTGCCGCGCGTGCCGAACGTGAAGATGTACTCGCCGCGCGCATCGAAGACTTGAATGCGGCTGTTCGCGGAATCGGCCACGATGATCCGTCCGCCACCATCGACGGCCACGCCGGTTGGCTGATGGAATCGTCCCGGCGAACGACCGTACTTTCCGATGGTGAATTTGAGTTTGCCGTCGATGTCGAACGCGGCGACTCGATGTTGGTGCGAGTCACTTACAATGACATCGCCGTCTTGAGTCAGCGCGATCGCGTCCGCATTGCGGAGTTCCTGCTCGCGGCCGAAGCGTCGCAGGAACGTTCCGTGCTTGTCGAAGACATGAATGCGGTCGCGACCCTGCAAGGTTGTGACGAACATCTGCCCGTTCGGGCCGATCACGATCTGTCGCGGTCGGCTGAGCGATCCGCCGTGATCCTCCGAGTTCCCGAATGACCGCACATATTGTCCGGCACGGTTGAAGACGTGAACGCCGCTGTTGTAGCGAGTCGCGACATACCGATTGCCGTCCGCATCAATCGCCAAGCCACTGGGGCCGTACACGGAATTCAGACTGGTCACGCGGTTGTGGATTCGACGGGCTGGGGATTCCTGTGAGATGTGGCGATACTTCGACGTTCGTGTTCCGCTGCACAGCACGACCACACAACAGGCGGCCGCGATGGCCCATGTCTCACGCCGCACACACGTCAATCGCCCGTAGGCCGACGCGGCGATCCACCACGCGCACCGCGCCACGCACATCCCGCCAAGAACGAGACGTCGACCGATCCAGCCGATTGCAAGACCGAGAACACGAATCACGCGGCCGAGTCGAAACGCGGCAGTGCCGGCTTTCCGAGCGGAATGGACGGCCCGATGAGCACCAACTCGCATCACTCGTTCAAGACGTTGCCCGTAATGAGTCACGCGGAATTCTTCCACGGTGTGCCGACACTTGCGGCCAAGCTGATGAGCACGCTCAATGAAATTGGGGCGTTGTTCAGTCATGGAAGTGGTTTCGAAGCGCTGGAGGGCACCTGAACTGAGAGGAGCAGTCGCAACAGCGTACCGGATTTCGGCTGTGTTAGTGGCGCTGATTCGCGACGCTCGCACGAATCTTGACGGAAATTCTTGGATTCGGAACAACTCGCGGCAAGACTCCCCAATCGGACCTTGGATTCGGCGAATCTCGAATCTTCCGCACGACGATCGTCTGCGTGACTCGCATAATTCGCCGAATTCGTGGACACTGCTTCTATGTTGAGTCAAACCCAAGGATTCTGCCGATGAATGGAACTGGCACGCGATTCGCCCTCTGGCAACACAGTCGTGCCCTTCCTCCCGGAGCAGAACAGCCATTCCAGATTGGGAGACAGATGCGGTCGTCGTAAGCGTGAGTCACCTTCGCAACGATGGATCGTGTGAAGGTAATTGCTAACACAAGGAACTCGCGCTTTGGCCCTTAAACGACGAAACGACATCCGCAACATTGCCATCATCGCGCATGTTGATCACGGAAAAACCTCGCTGGTGGATTGCTTGATCCGGCAGAGCGGTCACTTCCGAGCAGCTCAGACGAAACGAGATTTCATCCTCGATTCCAACGATTTGGAACGCGAGCGCGGCATCACGATCTTGGCCAAGAACATCGCGTTGGACTTCGAAGGCACGAAGATCAACATCATCGATACTCCGGGCCATGCGGATTTTGGCGGCGAAGTCGAACGCGTGCTCAAGATGGCCGACGGAGCTTTGATCCTCGTTGATGCATTCGAAGGGCCGCGACCGCAAACGCGATTCGTGCTCAAGAAGGCGTTGGAAGTCGGTCTCAAGCCTCTTGTGGTCATCAACAAGATCGATCGCCCCGATTGCCGGCCCGATGAAGTGCTGACCGAGACGTTCGACTTGTTCGTGGAACTTGGCGCGGACGACGAAACGCTCGATTTCCCCTACATCTTCACCAGCGCCCGCGAAGGCTACGCCACTCACGATTCCAGCGAGCGTTCCGGCACGATCCGGCCGCTGCTGGAAATGGTGGTCGAGCACGTGCCGCCGCCGGAAATCGACGACGAAGCGCCGTTGTGCATGATGGTGACGACGCTCGAATGGTCGAAATACGTCGGTCGAATTGCCACGGGGCGGATTGTTTCCGGAAGCTTGCGACCGAATCAAAAAGTGACCGTCATCCGCGCGGATGGCGAACATCAAACGCACACCGTCGACAAGATTCAGTTGTACGACAAACTTGGGCGCGTCGACGCCGTGGAAGCCACCGCCGGAGACATTGTGGCGCTCATCGGCTTGGACAGGCCGGAAATCGGAGACACGGTCGCGTGTGCCGAAGAGCCGCGGGCGCTCGAACGCATCAGCGTCGATGAACCGACACTGTCGATGCTGTTTACGATCAATTCGTCACCGTTCGCGGGGCTCAGCGGCAAGTACGTGACCAGCCGAAATCTGCGGGATCGCTTGATGCGCGAGCTGGAATCGAACGTGGCCCTCCGCGTGGAAGAGACCGACGTCAAGGACTCGTTCATGGTCTCCGGGCGAGGCGTGCTGCATCTTTCGGTCTTGATTGAAACGATG
>JAQBZS010001009.1 GCA_027622115.1 Planctomycetota bacterium
CGCGAGCATTGAACTTTGAACCACCCGACCCCTTCCCCTCTCCGAGTTCAAAACCTGCTTGAACTGTTTCCCGTGTCATCCCGAGATTTTCAACACGCTACGCTACAGTGAAGGTTGGAGAATTCCCCACGGATTCAGGACGACCATGAATCCATCGCTGCCAATTCGTGGTCGTCCTGAATTTGTGGGCGCGTGTTGATCCAAACAATTGTTGGAGCCGAATATGGCAACAGACACCCTCCTCGAAAACACGATTTCGCAATCGATTTCGTCGGCCGAACATGCCGTCGTGCTCCACGTTGACTGGGACCAATACGTGGCACTGCGAGACAACCCGGACAACCGACATCGCAGGATGACATTCGATCAGGGAGTGTTGGAAATCATGACACTCAGTGCGCTTCACGAATTGATATCCGCATTGATCAACGACTTTATTTTGGCCTGGCGAGTTGTTCGCAATCTTCCGTGTTGCCCAAGCGGCTCCCTGACACTTCGCAAGGAGTTGTTGGATCGAGGGCTGGAAGGTGATCAGAGTTATTACATCAAACACGAGTCCGACGTCCGCGGTTTGGAGAACATCAGCCTGGATTCGTCACCACCCCCGGACTTGGCCATTGAAGTCGACCACACTTCAAGCTCGGTCGGCAAAATGCCCATTTATGCCGCACTTCAGGTTCCGGAAGTTTGGCGATGGACCAGCGAGGCACTGAAGGTCTATCGCCTATCGGACGACGAGTACCTCGAGGTGCCCGAGAGCCGTGAACTTTCCGGATTCCCAATCGACCAACTTCGTTCGGCTTTGGTTCGAAGAATGAAACAGACTCCACAACACTCGTCCGAGAGTTTTGGGAGTCTTTGCGAGCGAAGAAGTGACGCGTCAAGCCTCGTTCGCGGCAAACACCGGTCTCTAGAAGCTATCTGAAAAGGGGGCTGACCCTCTCCGGCCTCAGTTCTTGGCCGGGGTTTAGCGAGGCCTCCAAAGGGTCAGACCCCTTTTTCAGATAGCTTCTACATGATTTCGCGAGTCAAGTTATTGATCATCCCCACATAGGTCAGAATGACACTGAAGACGATGAAGATGATCATCCCCGCGACAACGAACCACACCGCGAAGCCCATGATTTGGGCGAGTGTTTGCAGGGCTCGCTGAGCGTCTTCTTGGAACTGCGGCTGAAGCCTCATCAATTCTTCCGGCACCGTGCCCGCGTTCTCGCCGACTCGCACCATCTCGACGAAGTCCGGCGGAAACTTCTCCGTTGCCGCCAACGCGGCACCAAGTTCGTCCCCTTCATGGATTCGTCGCCGCAGAAACTCGTACAGGTTTTGATAGACGCCGTTTCCTGACGCTCGCAGGCTCAATTCCAACGAGCGATCAATCGTCATCCCGGTCTGTTGCGTCAGAGCGAAGGCCCACGAAAACCGAGCGATCGCGAACGACGTCATGCATTTTCCGACGACGGGGATTCGCATCAGGAACTCGTGGACCTTGGCTTTCGACGACAAGTTCTTCGACGCCACCATGTATGCGAAGAACAGCATCGCGATCGAACCGTAGATGAAGGCCAGGAAGAACATCGCGTCTCCCGGCCCCATCAGTCCCAGTCCCAGCATATCGGTGTTACCGAGCATCCCCAGCAACGCGATCAGTCCCGCCACGACGAGTGTGCCCGCCACGAATTGCAGCACCGGCCAGGCGATCGACCGCAGGAATTTCGTCCGCATTTCGTGCAGCGTGTCGAAGTGTTCGGACAATTGTTTGAGCACTTCCGGCAGGTGTCCCGACTCTTCACCGACGACGACCATGTCTCGCATGACTTCGGTGAATTGTTCGTGATGCCGTTTGATCGCGACATGGAACGCGCTGCCCGACTTCACGATGACCTGCGCGGCTGCGGCGAAGTCGCGAACTCGAGAACCACCCGCTCGTCCGGCGGCGAGTTCCAGTGCTCGATCCACTTCCACGCCGGTGTTCAGCATGGTGCTCAGGCTGTGGCAAAACCGAGCCAGTTGTTTCAAGGGAATCCGTTTTCCGAAATCCATGCGTGTTCACAGCCGCGGCAAGGAGAATAATCAGCGTTGCAAACAGGCTATCCCGAGCCCCCCAGCGTGTGAAGCCGCTGCGGTGGATGGCAAGTGGTTTCGGCGTTGGTTGACAACTTTCGCGGACTCCATAACCGTGCAGGCCATCCGTAGGCAACTCGCTGCGCGACTCACGACTTCTCCGCAAGACAACTCATCGGCACCAGGAATCAACACATGGGACGGATCGTTTTGGCGTTTAGGTCATTCTTTCAGTCATTATTCAATGCGGATGCGGCGCGACGTATTGCAGCGGCTTTGGCGGGCGACGCACCGGTCGCAGTCGAAGAGCAGCCACAACCGATCACGCCGCAGCCCACGAAACCGGTCGCACCGCCAAAACCGAAACGCAGCGACGCCGTCACGCTGCTGGCCACCTTGCAACGCGAAGCCCGATTCATCGACTTCATCAAGGAACCGTTGGACGGTTTTTCCGACGAACAGGTCGGCGCCGTCGTGCGGGACCTGCATCGCGACTGCGGAGCCGTGCTCGAACGGGTGTTCCAACTGCGACCTGCGGTTGACGATATCGAAGGCGCGACGATCGACACGTCCGGCAACCTCGACCCCGGCCTGTACCGACTGACGGGCAACGTGTCGTCTCACGCGGGCGGTTCCGGGACGCTACAGCATCACGGCTGGAAGGTGAATAAGTTCGATGTACCAATCTGGAACGGCAGCGAAAGTGCGGTCATGGTCGTGGCAGAAGCCGAAGTGGAAGTCGGTGCTTGAAAGGTGAGCGGAACAAACGTTGGCGATTTGATTCCCGAGAATTCGCGGCCTATGCGCTGATGCTCGGCACCGTAAGCCCTGCCGCCACGCCCGTAGCGTCAAATTGCAACCTCAACGTACTCCCCCGACCCAAATCCAGTGACCGCATCAACGACTTGATCGATCCGGTTTGTATCCGTGGCCAAGATGTTGACATCAGCACGATGATCCACGCTCGCCAAAGCGTGGGACTGGCGCTGCATTCAAAGCCCACGCTCTGGCGAGCGTGGCTACAAAAAAGTTGATTCCGCACGCGTCCAGGTACTACCGTTTTCTATGTGCTGGACCCCCGCCTGCTCGGGGACTGTCGATTTAATCAATCGCCGTTTGAGTCAGTTGATGGGCTTCAAGTCGC
>JAQBZS010001010.1 GCA_027622115.1 Planctomycetota bacterium
TCGGCACTTGCTTGAGGTGGCCCTCGATCTCCAAGGCGACCCTTTCGATTGTGTCCAAGTCTGGGCCTTTGACCTTCACGCCCATCGGGGCGCGCATGCCGCTTTGCAGCATCACAATACGAGCCGCGATTGGTTGTAGCTTCGGAGCGGACGTGGTGCCGGGGACTTCGGCGGCTTTGACGATTTCGTTCCAGATGTCGTTTTGCGTCCGGATGTGGTCTCGCCACACTCGAAACGGTCGTCCGCCGTTTTCGGCTAAGATCAGTTCGCCAGCAGCATCACGAGCGTACTCGTCGGTCTCTTCGTCGTATTGGAAGTTGATGCGATGTCCGTCGCGATCGGTAAGGTACTCGGGCTTGTAGTTGATGATGGTTTCGATCATCGACACAGGTGCCGGATCCAACGCACTGTCGACTCGACCGAGTTTGCCGACCGCCGATTCCACTTCAGGAATGGCCATGATCATCCGGTCTTGCAGCTGCATGACAGAGTAGACCTCACCGATGGACGCGTGCGGCATGGTCGTCGGCATGTAGAGAAATGAGCCCTCGTCCAACGGCGGCATGAACTCCTTGCCTAGGCCCGGCAGCGAGTGCGCGGCGGTCGACCACATTTTGTTTTGGCGGATGACGGCCGGATCGCCGCCGACTTGCTCGACACTCCACGGCACGAAGCCGAACACACTTTCAAAGCCCAGCCACACGCAGGCTCCGAACGCCATCACGAGAGTCGGGGCCGTCAGGAACAAGGCTTTGTGAGCCAGGCACCAACGCAGGATTGGTGAGTAGGCGTACCGCTGGAATACATGGAACAAACTCAAGACGCCCGCGATTAACCCGCCCACAAAGATGAGGTTACGAGTCAGTCCATTCTCAATGCCGAGCGGAAGCCAGTGCTGAGTCAGCAGCAATCCGACGATCGCGATCGGCACGGCGTTGATCACCCACGGACCGATTGATTGCACGCGGCTGGGAAGACTCGGTTCGGCGATCTTGTAGACACCGAGTGCCGCGATGATCGCTCCGAACGGCCACGACATCGTGATGCCATCGATCGGATAAATCGCCAAGCCGATCAGCCCGAGACCCAGTAGTAAGATGCCGATGTTGATGCCCACCTTGATGGCGTTACGGCGAATCTTCGTGCCGAACAACACGTGAGCTGCGGGCGGAATGATCAAGATCGCCACCACGGCCGACGCAAACAGCGCGAACGTTTTCGTGAAGGCCAGCGGCCGGAAAAGCTTGCCTTCGGCACCGATCATCGTGAACACGGGCAAGAAGCTAATGATGGTTGTGGACACGGCCGCCAGCAGTGGGCCGGCGACTTCCGTGGACGCTCGATAGATCACTTCCAGCCGGTCTTCTTCGGGCGGGGCTTCGTCGAGGTGCCTAAGGATGTTCTCGCACAGGACGATGCCCATATCGACCATCGTGCCGATCGCAATCGCAATGCCGGACAGCGCCACGATGTTGGCTTCCACGCCGAACGTTTTCATGGCAATGAAGCAAATCAATACGGCCAGCGGCAACAACGCGCTGATCAGCACGGAACTCCGCAAATTCTGCAACATGACCAGGATCACGATGATCGTGACCAGAATTTCCTCGGTTAACGCAGAGTTCAAAGTGCCAAGTGTTTCGTAGATCAAGCTCGAGCGGTCATAGAACGGTTCGATCGAAACTTGAGAAGTCGTAACCCAATCCGGCCACTGATCATGGGACGCGATGAACCAATCAGGACGATCGGCGCGAGGCGTTTTGCGAAGCCACTTCGACCACTCGGCTTGGTTGAGTTGTGCGTCGAGTTCCTCGGGATCCGTTACTTTCGCGTCGGCTGATTCGGTGAACGCTTCAAACTCATGTTCTTTCGCAAACGCCTCAACTTCCTCGCGCGACGCGGCATCCCAGTTCACCCGAGCGGGAAACGAACGCAGCCACTTCAGCCACGCTTCTTCGTTCAGTTCGTCCTTCTGCCCATCATTGGTCGCTTCGCTGCCCTCGACTCCGAATGCGCGAAAACCTTCAGTGGCTGCCAGTTCTTCCAACTGCTCGCGAGTCACCATCGATCGATCCACCAGCACCTTTGTCGGCAGGCCCGGTTCGATCTCTTCGATCTTGAGCTTGATGTTCTTGATGGCTTCCAGTGGATTGAAGCCGTATCGCACAACGGCCACGCCGCCGACCGCTTCGGCTCCGTGTTTGTCCAACGCCCCTCGTCGCATGGCCGGTCCGAGCGTCACATTGGCCACGTCCTTCACGTAGACCGGAACGTTGTCGTTGACGTGGCAGACGCTGTTTTCGATGTCGGCCACACTTTTGATGAAGCCGATGCCGCGGATGACGTACTCGGCCTTATTGACTTCAATCGTGCGAGCCCCCACGTCCACGTTGGACATCTTCACGGCCGAGAAGATGTGGTCGATCGTCACGCGGTTGGCTCGCATGGCGTCGGGGTCAACGTCGATCTGATACTCCTGCACATACCCGCCAACTGACGCGGTTTCGCTGATGCCGCCCGCAGACGTGAGCGAGTACCGCACATACCAGTCCTGCACGGTTCGCAGCTCATGCAGATCCCAGCCGCCGATGGGCTCGCCATCGGGATCGCGACCTTCCAGCGTGTACCAATAGACTTGGCCCAAAGCAGTTGCGTCCGGCCCAAGAGTTGGCTGGACATCATTGGGCAGCGTCCCAATCGGCAAGCTGTTGAGCTTCTCGAGCACTCGGCTGCGGGACCAATAAAAGTCGACGTCTTCCTCGAACACGATGTAGATGGACGAGAAGCCAAACATCGAATAGCTGCGGATCGTCTTCACGCCAGGCAAACCAAGCAGCGACACCGTCAGCGGGTACGAAATCTGGTCCTCGACATCCTGCGGTGAACGGCCCATCCATTGGGTGAACACGATCTGCTGGTTCTCACCGATGTCCGGAATGGCATCGACGGGCACGGGATCACGAGGCAACCCCACGTCCCAATCAAACGGCGCGACCAGGACGCCCCAGCCGACAATTGCCAACACGACGAGTGCAACGACGAGCTTGTTTTCCAGGCAGAACCGGATGAGTTGGTGGAGCATGGATGGACGTGGCGTGCTGGTTGAATCGGTCATCTCGTTGTTCTCTTTTCGCACGCGCTGAATTGATTGATTATTCTCTACGCGGCCAATAATGGCACATTCTCAAAGGTCTGAAACTTCAGCGT
>JAQBZS010001011.1 GCA_027622115.1 Planctomycetota bacterium
AGGATTTGGTCCACGGATTGGCCGCCGGCAGCGAGCGTTTTGTTCGAGACGGGACCGCCGATTTTTCTCCAGGCGTCGTGGCGAGCGGCGATTGTGGTTTCCGATCGAGCGACTCCCACGTCGCACGCCGTGTGGAGGATCATCCACATGGCCGCCAACAGTGGCAGCGCGAGTGCCAATTCCACTTGGGCCAGTCCGGCGCGCCGTGCGGCTGGTCGTCGATTCAATGTGCTTTGGGGATGAACTCGCATGTCGGCCTCTGGTACTGAGTGTCTTGCGAAACGTGGCGGATTGAAACGGAAGTCTGCTCGTTTAACCGTCAGCCGAACACGTACGCGCGTCGACATTCACGGCACGCGTACGCGCGTCCGAGCATATCAAAATGCGTACGCCTTCGGCTGACGGTTAAACAAAGTAATGCACCAAGACCGACAACTCGCTTTCCGGTCGGCGACTCAATGTGTTCTTAACGAGGTCGGTGTTCGCCGCGACAGTTGCCTCGTCAATGGACGAAAACGTGAATCCACACCATATCCCGCAGCAATCTGTTGCAAGCGGTACTGCGAACCTGGGACCAGCTTCGCCTGCCAGTTGACATGAATCCGGGGATACTGATGCGGAATGCCGATGCCCACCAATTCGAACGGCCGCACGTTGTTGCGGGCGCTTCCGTTTCCCGTGGTCTTGGATCGACACCCTTCGCGTCCGCCACCGCCGGGATACCAATTCAGCGTGTCCCAACCGACATTGGCTTGGCGAACCGGCACGATGCGTTTGCAACGCAGATTGATACGTTGATTGGATCGCGTCTGATCATTGGCGTTGTAGACCATCGCTTGTGCATAGGCGAAAGTGCCTTCTGGATGAGCTTGTCCGAAAATCGAGATGCCAACAACTTCAACCGGCGGTTGATATGTCAATCCCACCACGGTAAACAGCCTGTCCGCCACTTCCGAATACTGCGGCAGATTCCATAATTCGTACCCCTTGTCGAATTCGTAAGTCGCATTTCGATTCGCGCTCTCCATGACATACAGGCCCATGTCGTAAGCGTCTCGTGGTTGCCGACGATTCGTAAAACCGGAATCCTCGTTGCGGTGCCGCTGAAATCGGTCGCACAAGCGCTTGCTGAAGCCGTTGGTATGATCGAAGTAAAACTCGTGGGCTTTTGACCAAGGCACCAACAGTTTCAACGCTCGCAGGATGGGTTGGCGGTGATAATTAACCCAGGGAAACGATGCCCGCGCCAGTTGCGACGTCTTCACGAGTTGGTCCCGCATGTTGTCGGCTCGAACGCTGGGGCATCCGCAGCGATGTTGTTGGGCCAAGTCCGTGGGTGTCGGCTGATTGCCGTAGATCGCAGGGAAGGCGGAGCCGTTCGGCTGGCGGACCTCGATGTTGCGAGCGAGCGAACGGTCGACCTGCGCGGGTGCTCCCGGACCGGATGGGGTCGAAGCATGCGGTCGCGGTCGTTTGGCCCTGGCATGTGGATCAAGCATCACCGGCAACGGATGCTTTCTGGGAAACAGCGAGCCTTCGTGACCGTTGCGGCTGGAAATCTTGGCGGCGGCGTTCCAGGCGATCGTCGGCACGCGATTGACGACGTCGTCCGTGTACCGCTTTGCCGCCGGAAGCATCACGTTCCGCACGATGCGTTTTGCTACCAACAGCGAACGTGCAATGCGATGCAGAACGTTCAGCGTTTTGTATTCCTGCAAGATCTTCAGTTCAGCGATGTGCGCAGCTGCCCACATAATTCGACCGGCAATTACGAAGGGTGGATATCCCGAGAGTTGCAGGAGCTTGCCCAAGATTTTGTACTGATACACCTTGACCAGCAATTCCTTGAGCACCCGTTTCGAGTCGCGCAGGGTTGCTCCCGCTTGCACACTGCCTTTTTGCCGGACCGTTTTGTAGGCGGGCAATTCGCGCAACCGATGCAGGGGCCTAGCGATGCGATAGGTCCAATCCAGCGACTGGTCCTGCGGACGCGTGGCTTCGGGATTGCGCTCGTTGTACTCCAGCTTTTTGCCACCGATCGCCTCGTGAATGATGACGAGCGACATCATCTCGCCGATCACGTGATTGGAGGCCGTGATGGCCTTGAGGCCGCGAGCATGCCAGACCGCACCCGTGTGGGCCGGCGTCCGCCGCATTCTGGTTGTGAATCTTCGCATGCACGCTGCGAGCCACATTGATGACCAACGCGACCAACAGCACGCACAGCATGAGGGCCACCGCCGAAACAAAGCTCATCATGCCGGATTGGTCCGACAACGTACCACGCAGCCAACGCAAGGCCGGACGGAACCGCTGCAAGACACTTCGTTGCAACTTAATGATCGTAGGCATAGCCAATCCCCAAAGTACGGCGACGGCCTCGAGGGCCTTGAATCGTGAAGCGAACGGTGGACGTGATGGTTCGCGTGCGGAAGTGGGCTCCCGGCCATGGAGCGACTCGACCGAAGACTCGTCCCGCACCGGGCAGGTTGAAGGGAAACTCGTAATTCACGGTGACGGTGATCTCGCCGTCCGGATCGTTGGCGGGAGCTTCGATCTCCGTTGTGGTGGCGAGTGCCGCGTAGTTTCGTTTGTGCGACACGTATCTCCGCGTTTGCCGGTTCGACGGCATCCGCCGGTAAGCCGCGAAGTAGTCTCGGTTGTGCCGCTCATTGACGTGCGCGGCGATCGACGAATGTTGCTGATGTCGCCGAAAGGAACTCGCAAACGGGGTCATCGATTGGACGGCCGCGAGTTGCACCATGTCTTTGCGGACTGGGTCGCCGGGCAGCCAAACCATTGCGGAACGTCCGGCTGAATAGGCCGAGTACACGGTGCCCATTTTAGCGACCATCATCAAAGCCGACTCGATAATCAGGCAGATCAACAGCACGTACAGCGGCAACACCAACACCAGCGAGATCGTGTAGTACGACCCGCTTTCGTCGCGGCCGATGACGCTTGGCGAGAGCGACGCGAGTTTCGGCCGCACGATCCGCAACAGTACGAATAAGATCAGGACGCATCCTGGGCCAACAACGAACGCGGGCTCGATCGATGAAAAAAGACTGTCAAATTCGAATTGGCTCATGATCTCGCTCCGTTTCGGGGCATCGCGACGACATGTGCGGCGAGCCTAGGGTGTTGAAAACTCGCTCTTGACTGACGAATTCTTTGGCGCAGGTTTCGTGCAAGGGGTGGCT
>JAQBZS010000011.1 GCA_027622115.1 Planctomycetota bacterium
CCCGTTCAACTTGGCGGAAACGCCGGTCCGGACATTCGACCCGCCGATCACACCTTCGACGAACGCTGCGGTGGAGTCACCCTTCCCCGGACTTCCGGTCGATCTCGACAAACAACCGGGCACGCCATCAACTTCCGTCGCAAAACCCGCCGCTGTCAATTCCGCATCCGCCGATCCCGATGCAGCGGACTTCAATCCGTTCGGCTCGATCGAGCTTCCCAAGTCGAAGCCGATTCGTTCTGAAACCGAGAATTCTCCTACAACCACGACCAACAAGATCCCGACCGGCATCTCCTTTGCCGAGAAGCCCGACGGTACGTTACCTCCACTTGCCGACCCAGTGACGACGACGCCTCGGATTGCCGAATTCCCAACAACTTCGCCGGTCGACACGCTAGAAAAGCCGACCGTCGAAGTGCCATTCGGCAATCTCGAACCGCTGCCGCTGCAACCCGACCCAAAAGCGTCGCGGACTGAACCGGAGGCCGGACCGAATCCATTTGCATTTCCGCCGAAGACAAGCGATCCCAAGATCAAGAACGCTCCAAGCAAAGTCGTCGAGCCCCTTGATTTGGAACAGCCGAAATCGCAGGTCGAACCCGAGCCTTCGACTTTTCCCAGCCTCCCGGACGCTTTTCCACCCTTGGGAACGGGACCAAGCGGTGCGATTCGTGAACCGTCGGACGCTTCCGATCACTCCAACGCGCCACCAATCAACACACCCAAGAGCGTTGCGACGCCGGTGCTCCAGCCGATTTCCGGGGACACGCCACCGCTCGGCGGCTTCGAGTTTGATTCAACCCAGGATCCGGTCTCGAAGAAGATCACGGTTCCTCGGACTGCGGAACTTGAGTCCGAGGGTCTCAAACCGACCGTGGATGAATCGCTAAAAGGGCGGGCCACCATTGATCGGAAAGGCATTCTGCATTCGCTCAAACCGCAATTGCAGATTGAAAAGCGAGCCCCCAAGACCGCAACGCTGGGTAAACCGCTGGTGTACGACATCATCGTCACGAACAACGGAACCGTCCCCGCCGAAAAAGTCGTGGTCGAAGACGGAATCCCCAAAGGCTCGAAGTTGGACGCCACCAAACCGCAAGCCGAACTGATCGACGGTCGGTTGGTGTGGGAAATCGGCACGATCCCACCGGGCAAGCAACGCGTGATTTCCGTGCGGGTCATCCCGACATCCGAAGGGTCGCTCGGCAGCATCGCCACGGTGTATTCCGTCGCCGAAGTCGCGGCGGTCACCAAGATCACCGCACCGAAACTCGAGTTGACGATCACCGCTCCCGCGAAAGCCGAGATGGGCGAGAAGGTGGTCTATGAGTTCAAGATCAAGAACACGGGGACCAGCTCGGCCGAAAACGTCTTCATTCGCAACAAGCTGCCCGCTGGATTGTCGCATCCCAGCGGTGACGACTTGGAATACAAAATCGACGTGCTCCCGGCTGGAGCATCGAAGAGCGTGAAGCTGACACTGACCGCGACCCAACCGGGCGTCATCGTCAATTCGGCCGACGCCATCGCCGACGGTGATCTCAAGGTGGTCGCTCAAGCCAAGATCGACGTCTCCGGCAGTCGGCTGGTTGTCGAACGCACGGGGCCCAAACGTCGGTTTGTCGGCTATCCCGCCGAGTTCAAGAACGAAGTCTCGAATCGATCTCAAGAGACGGTCGTCAATGCCATGCTCGTGGAAAAGCTGCCGCTGGGAATGGAATTCGTCGAAGCGAGCGTGGGCGGTCAATACAACGCGGTCCAACGCACGGTGGCGTGGAAAATCGATCGGCTCGATCCGAAGCAAAGCAAAGCCTACACGGTCAAACTGGTGCCTCGCGCCGTGGGAACCAAAACCAGCGTCGTGCAAGTGACCGAACCGACGGGTGGTGAAGCAGCCGCCACGTCGGATACCAAGATCGAAGACTTCGCGTCTTTGGCGCTGGACATCTCCGAAGTGCTGCGTCCGGTCGCCATCGGCAACCGAGTCGCCATGCGAATCCGAGCCCGTAATCGAGGCACCACGCAAGCCACCAATGTCACGGTGGTGGTGACGGTCCCGACAGCGATGCGTGTCGTCACGGCCGGTCCCGGCAAGTACGAGGTCCAAGGCAATCAAGTCTTGTTCACGGCCAAGGAAACACTCGCTGGCAATGCGAACGCCGACTTCGACCTGGTCTTGGAAGCCGTAACAAACGCCGACGTGCGATTGAAAGCACAAGTCTCCGCCGACCAGATGCAGACTCCGCTGAGCCGCGAGGAAGCGATCGTCATCTTCAAGCCGTGATCGAACGACTTCATGCCCGACAACTTCGCCGACATCCTGGAGTCGTTCGACAATCCGTATCCTGATCGGGACTACGTGATTGAAACGGTGTGTCCGGAGTTTACGTCGGTGTGTCCGAAAACCGGTCACCCGGACTTTGGCACGTTGACGATTACGTATGTTCCGGACCAACAGTGTTTCGAGTTGAAATCGTTGAAGCTGTACTTGGAACGCTTCCGCAATCACGGAGCGTTCTACGAAAACGTAACCAACAGCATCCTCGACGATTTGGTCGAACTGACTCGTCCGCGTGCGATGAAAATACACGCCGCCTACACCGCTCGAGGCGGCATCCGCACGAACGTGCTGACACAGTTCATTGCCGAGGGCTTCCAGCCGCCTTGGTAACACGAGCGAACGGGGTCGGAAGTCTTCCCTCATTCCTACTTGCCCCGATCCCACAGCATTTGCTGACGTAACAGCCACTCGGCTTGATTGAGCCGTCGTGGTTCGCCGTCCGCGTTCGTGAAACCGGTTTGCACTTCCACGAGCAGTCGTAATTGTTCGGGGTTGTCTTCGTGGATCGTTCCGAGTTTCCACAGTCTGGTGATGTGGTCATCGCAGGCGGTCAAGATCGCGTCGCCGCTGGGACTGAAGGCCACCGCGTGGACGCGACCATCATGCAGAATCGGTGGGCCGGCAGCGTGCTGTGTAACTGCGTCCCACAGACGAGCCTCGCCTGCGGACGCACTGGAATCGCCGCTGCCCGTCAGAATCCATTGCCCATTGGGACTGAACACCGCAGAGTTGACTCCAAAGCGGTGACGCATCGTATCGCCCATCCGTCGGCACATCGAATTCCATACTTGGGCGGTCTTGTCTTCGCTGGCCGTCAACACGGTTTTTCCCGTCCGGGCTGAATGCAACCGCCGTGACCCAACCTGCGTGACGCAACTCCACTCCGGCAGGATGACCGGCAGGTCGTCCAGTATCGGCTTCCCACATCCTGGCTGTTTGTCCTCCACTACCGGTCAAGATGCGTTGTCCGTCGGGGCTGTAAACGCCGGCAAGCCCAAACCCGAAATGTCGTATCGGGCCGGGCAATTTCCCTGGTCCGTCAAGCCCCACGTGTGAGCCATCGTCAACAACCGTTCGCAAAAATGAGATGTGTCCCACGCTTCGAGTCATGACCGATCGACCGTCGGGATTGAATGCCACGGCATTGACCGACGTATCCTCAATCGCCGCCCCCAATTGGCGACCGGTTCTCGTGTCCCAGAAGCGAGTTTCGCCTTTCATTTTCGTTTGTTCAAAGTCGCCGCTCCCGGTGACCAGTGTTTTGCCGTCGGGACTGAACGCCAGACCTCGAACGACGTATTGGTGGACCATCGGCGGAAACAGCGGTCGACCCGTGACCGCGTTCCAAAGTTGCGCCCGCTGATCCGCGCCGCCCGTCGCGATCGTGCTGCCATCGGAACTGATCGCGACGGCGAGCACCGCGCCTGTACTGCGGAATTCCCGCAACAACTCGTGCGGTGTGGCGTTCCACTTTCGAGCGGTTTCGTCGTGACTGCCGGTGTAGACACTCGCATCGACCGGACTGAATGCCACCGCTCGCACCCAATCGTCGTGCCGCAGCACGGGACCGATCGGCTCCCCCGTTGCGGCATCCCAGACTTGTGCCGTGTTGTCGCGGCTGCCGGTCAAAACCAACTTCGAATCACTGCTGAACGCCACCCCATCGACGAGTCCGCGATGCCGCAGTTCGATCGGCCGATTGATGGAATCGCCAGCGTGTCGTCGTTCGCCCGTTTCCGCGTCCCACAACCGAGCCGTGTTGTCTCCGCTGCCGGTCACGATCGTGCGTCCGTCCGGACTCAACGCGACCGACAAGATCCAGCCGTCATGTTTGAGCAACAACGGTTCGCCCGCAGTATTCAGCCGCGGTTGACCCGATTCGACGTTCCAGAACTGGACCGTGCGGTCCCAGCCGCCCGTCAGCAGCGTTTGTCCGTCCGGGCTGAACGCGACCGAACTGATTCCCAATCCGGCATGCTGGAATCGAGTGGAAGGCTGCTTTCCGTTGAATGCCCACAACTGAGCTTCACCATGTTCCGCGTTGGCGTCACCTGTGCCGACGGCAAACGATTTCCCTTTGGGGCTGAGGGCGACCGACATGACTTTGGCTCCGATCGCGATCGATTCGACCAACGGCTCGCCGGTTTGGGCGTCCCAAATGCGTACCGTCGCATCCAGGCTGCCGGTCAGGATTCGCAATCCGTCCGAGCTGAACGCGATCGACGTCACGATGTCTTGGTGATGCAACGGTCGGCCGAGCGGACGACCGGTCATCGCATCCCAGATCATGGCCCTGCCGATCCGTTCCCCCGAGTCGCCGCTGCCCGTCACAAGCGTCTTGCCGTCCGGACTGACGGCCAAGGAGTAGATCGGAGTGTCGTGGATCAACGAAAAATGCAGCACGCGATTCCACGCGGTCAGCAGCCTCCGAGCCCCGTCGCGTCGCGAGTCGTCGGTGACCGTGAGCGACGTGTTGTAGGCCCGCCAATACGAGAACACCCCTTTCGTGATTTGTCCGGTTGCGGTCATGGACTTGGCGGCGAGCAGTTGATTTCCAATTTGCTGTTTGTGTTCCGAGCGTTCCGCAGCGATTTGGGCCGCTTCCGCTTTCCTGGCATTCTCCTTGGCCCAATGGGCGTAGCCGAACAAACCGCACGTGACGAGTACCAGGGCGACCGCAAGCAACACCCGCCGGACACGCCGCCTGCGCATCTCCGTTCGCTCGCCTTCGTCGCGATGCCGACGACTCTCTTCGAGATAAGCGATCGCCAATTCAAAGTCCGGGTCATATCGCAACCCCCAAGCGCGCGTCGGCTGTTCGCGTTCCAACCAGTCCAGAGCCAGATTCAGCTCGGGAGCGACCAGCCAGTTTTCGTGTCCTTCGCCAAGGAACCGCTCGCGAAGTCGGGCTCCTTCCGCCAAACGCCGGTAAATCGCTGCGGACTCGGCTTCGTTTTCGATCCAAGTTCGCAAGGTGCCCCACTGGCGAATCAGCGCTTCATGGCTGATGTCGAGCACGGTCTTCGGTGTGAACGCGCCGGCGGGACTGGAGACGATGAAGTTGCGTCTCAGAATCTGAAACGGTGCCGCCGCCGCCGCGACATCGGTCCAACACACGCCCGCCACGTCGGCGACTTCTTGAACCGTCACCATCCGCCGCGTCCAACGCCCCCCGGCTCCGCGATGACACAGGCAGCGAAAGAGATGCTCGGCGACGCGACGTAGATGATTGTCGGTCAAGGCGGCATACGACTTGTCGACATGCCGAGACAACGCCTGATCGACGCCACCGATCGCCACATAGTCCTTCAGCAACAACCCTTGCCCGTCATCAAGCCCCATCCGCGATTCCGACGTAATCCACAGTCTGAGCAAGGCGTGCTGCATCAACGGCAACTGATCCGGACTTGAGCCCACGTCGTTCAAGATCCGATTGACCAGCGCCGGCTCGATCGCCACCCCGTGTTGTCGCGCGGGTTCGACAATCACCTCGCGGATTTGGTCGCGCGTCAGTCGAGGCGTCAAGAATTGAGCCTCGTTGATCGCCTCGGGCAACCCGAGAAACACTTCGCAATCACCCAGGAAGTCCGATCGCATCGTGATCACCACGTGAATCGGTCGGTCCGTCTGGTTCGCCGTGGCCAACAGCAGATTGACGAACGCGGCCGCGCGATTGCGTTCATCGTATGTCCGACGATCCTCGACGGAATGCTCACCACCGACGTGCTCATGTCGGAATCGAAAGATCTCCTCGAACTGATCGACCAGCAACAGCACGTTGACGTCTTGCGGGACCGCGGCGTCGGCGAGCGCCACCAGCAAGCCGTTCGGACCGGTGGACAGCGTGGCTTCGATCATGGCCACGGTGTTGGGATTCGATGCCGCGTTGGGATTGGCTGCGGCGTTGGGATTGGATGCATCCACCGCGACATCCGCGTCGAACGCTTCGGCCAGACGTGCGAACGGGTCGCTGCCCGGTCGCATTTGAATCAGTCGCCAATTGGTTCCGGGGTCGCTCAGGAATCCATCCACGACAGCCGGTAACAATCCCGCCCGGACCAGCGACGACTTTCCGGAACCGCTCGCACCAACCACCGCCAGGAATCGATGCTCTTCGAGTTTGGCCAGCATCTGGTCGATGTGTTCCGCGCGACCGAAGAAGACCTCGCCCTCTTCGAATTGAAACGGGCGCAGTCCGGGATACGGAGCCTTTTCGTTCCCGAACGCAACGGATGAGAGTCCAAGGTCGACGGAACCACTCATGACTTCGGCCCCGATTCAGTGACCGCGTCCAGAAAACCACGCAATTGCGACTCGTCATCCCAATCGACAAACCACACACGAGGCGGGCGACAACGGAGCGGCTCTCGGCGAGTCGGTGGACCCAGCAACACGGCACATCTCGGCGGATCTTGCTTCTGCTTGAGCATCAGCGTTCGGAGTCCTCGGACCTGCTGATGCACCCACGCCTGCGGAGTTTCGCCATACAGCACAATCAGGCCGTCGTACTCGTCGGCTTCCGTGACCACGGACAACAAATCCGTTCCGGCCACGATGTCATGGCCGAATTCAAATCGCGGATAGTGCAGCTCGGCGATTTCGCGAATGCGGTCGGCAACTTGATCAGCAATCGGCAGATCTTCTTCGCCCGTGTGGATCAGCACGAATCGATCGCCGTGAATCGTGACCGCTTGCGTCCGCGTCCGCTTCAGCGCCTGGATCACGCGAGGTTTGAACTCCTCAAGATCTTCGTTCAAGACGTCCGCCGCGTCCAAGAGTTGCTGGTGGTCGACGAACTTGGCCTTCGACACATCGACCAGCGGACTGCGCCACAACAGCGTGCGGTACGGTTCGTCGGAGAATCGTTGCCGAGCGAGATCACATTGAATGCCCTCGTACGTGCGATCTTCCGAAGCCCGTGTCGCATGCGCTCCGAGCAATTGCACGAACACCTGAGACTCCGCCATATCCCGGCCGGCTTCTCGGGTGTATTCGTCGACTGCACGTGGATAGAACCGGTCCGGCAAGACTCGCAGCCCCGCGCCGCGCAGGTATTGCACGACATTGTCTCGTTCATCTTCCAGATCCGCAGACACCTCGCTGACGAAGACCGATTGGTCCGAATCCCGACCGACTTGCACGCTGGGCACGACTTGCACGCCGAGTGCTGTTTGATTGCCGACGGGTGTACGCGGTTGGTTGGCTTGCGAACGCATGGCAATGAGCCGGCTGGCGATATCCGATCGCAATCGTTCGAGCTGTCGGAAGTAGTCCTTTTCGGTGGGATCGGGAACGGGGACACCCAGAGTTTCCGTCTGACCGGTTTCGGCGTCCTTGGTGAAGAACGGATACCCGATCAGATCCTGGAATTCCGCAGGCCATTTTTCGCGAGCGACATCGTCCTTGTGAATCAGAAAAATGCGACCTTCCAAACCGGCGGCCGCATTCTTGGCGATGAACAATTCGCGTTCTTGCCGACACCACGGTCGCTCCAACACGGCCTGCGTCATGATGACCACCAACAGGGCGGTGGATTGAATGGCCTGCTGGATTTCGGGCGTGACCGACGCATTCCCGTGCAGATCGTTCAGATCCCTCCAGATTTGAACCGGGCTGCCGCCCAGTTTCTGGTTGACCAGAATCTGCAAACTGTTCCGCAACGCCGTGATCCAGCGAGATTCCGGTCGACCGGGAATCAATTCCGAGTTATCGATGTGGGCGTACGAGATGAATAAATCATTTTCGAATCCTGGAACAATGGCCATCACGAACTTCCCGCTTGGCTCACAGTGTGTCGAAGTGAACCGGGTGGTTCTGCACATCGGTGGCCCGTGGCCACACGCAAAATCGTAACCGGAAGCGCAGGTCGTTGGAGGGCTGGGGTCGGGTGGTTCAAAGTTCCTAAGTCTACCGCATTCTATGTGCTCTCCACCGACCCCGCGTACGCGGGGTCGGTGGAGAGCACATAGAAAACGGCATTGCGGCCGTCGTCAAGCTTGGCGGCAATCTCACGCTTGTTGGCGACCTCGTCCTCGATAAAAGTCGCCGCTGAACAAACGCGGCTCACGAGCATCCATTCAATCCGCACGACGTGCCTCGTCCGAATTACAGTTGCGTGTTCTCCATGTTGCTGAAACGCCTCAACTTCAGATGTGGGCTATGTTCCAGTGCCGGAGTCTTCCGGACTGGGTTACGAACAGCATAAGTCCTATCCGTCTCATATGTCCCATCGGTCATGCGACGCATGAGACAAATGGGCCGCATGTTGACCGCAAAGCCTGTTCTTCAACGGTCTGCCATACAAGAACGACTGAAACTGACCGATTTTGAAATATTTTGACATATCCATTCATCCTGAATTGATTTCGTCCATAACTTAGGTAATCTGCGTCGGGACTTGATTCCGAAGCAGGATCTGAGACATGGCGAACATTCCGGATGAACGCTGGAACCGGATACTCAAGGTCATCGAAACCAAGGGGTTTGTGTCCTTGCATGACCTCGTGCGTGAAACCGGCTCCAGTGAATCGACCGTCCGAAGGGATTTGGAACATCTTGACCGAATCGGTCAAATTCGACGAACTCGCGGTGGGGCAACCTACGTGGGCGAGTCGCTGACCGGGTTCGAGGAACGGAAGTCTCGGGCGTCCAAGCAGAAGCAGCGGATTGCTCAGGCGACGGCCGAATTGGTCGAGCCGGGCGAAACGGTGCTCCTGGACGGCGGAACGACCACGTTCGAGGTGGCTCGAGCACTGATCGGGAAGTCGTTGCGAGTCGTGACCAATTCGTTGCCCACTATTAACTTGTTGGTCAATCAACCGTTGATCGAATTGATTCTGATCGGCGGTTACTTGTACCCGAAGACGGGCGTGGCGTTGGGGCCGCATGCGGTGTCAGCGTTGAGCGAGATTCGGGCTCGGCGATTGATCATGAGCGTCGGCGGGATCACCAAGGACGGGCTGTTCAACAGCAACTCGCTCCTGGTGGAAACGGAATTGCAGATGATCAAGGCGGCGGACGAAGTGATCGTCGTTGCGGACAGCGCGAAGCTCGGGCATTCCGAGTTGTCGCATCTGTGCTCGCTGGATGCGGTACAGCGTTTGGTGGTCGATTCGGGAATCACGGACGAGTGGCGTAGCATCATTAAAAACGCGGGCATCGAACTCATCGTTGTTTAACGCGGCAAACAACCGGCAGAAATATCGAATGACGCAAACGGCAATACAACGAACGGACGTCGAACGCATCGTGCGCGACGTTCTGATGCAGCGTTTGAGCGGCGAAGCGGTCGCGACCGCCGGCAAGCCGAATCCGTTGGTGGTCAACATTTCCGCTCGACACATTCATTTGACGGACGAGCATGTCGAACAACTGTTCGGCGCCGGAGCCACACTGACGCCGTCCAAGGACTTGTATCAAGACGGCTATTACGCGGCGGAAGAAACGGTCGCGATTGTTGGTCCTCGCCGTCGCATTATTCCCAATGTCCGAGTCCTCGGGCCATGTCGCGGCGACTCGCAGGTCGAGTTGGCATTCACGGATGCGATCTCGCTGGGCTTGGACATTCCCGTTCGAATTAGCGGCAATATCGAAGGCACTCCCGGCTGCGTACTGATGGGGCCGAAGGGGGTTGTCGAGTTGGAACAAGGCGTTATCCGTGCCATGCGACACGTTCACATGGGACCATCGGATTTGGAGTTCTACGGCGTGAAGAATGGCGATTCGATGCATCTGCGAATCGTTTCACCCGGTTGCACCACAACCTTGGAAGATTTGGTGGTGCGAGCCGCAGAAAACATCAAACTGGAAGTTCACATCGACACGGACGAAGGCAACGCCATCAACCTGGACCAAGCGACATCGGTCGAATTGCTCAAGGTCGACGGCACCAATTGTCAGTGTCACAGCTAATTGATGAATCGTCGGGTGGGACTTGCCCACCAATTCCACGAACGGCAAAGCTGTGGGCAGTGCCCACCCTACATTTGGAGACCTAAACAATGGCGAAAGCGATGGAAGCCTTGGGCATGATCGAGACCAAGGGTTTGGTGTGCATGATCGAGGCGGTCGACTCGATGCTGAAGTCGGCGAACGTGCAAATGCTCGGCTGGGACAAAGTCGGTTCCGGTTTGGTGACGGCGTTCGTTGTCGGCGACGTGGCTGCCGTCAAAGCGGCCGTGGACTCCGGTGCCAGCGCGGCCAGCAAGTTGGGTGAAGTGGTCAGCGTGCAAGTCATCGCTCGGCCACACGAAGAACTCGGGGCGATTCTGCCCAAGCCAAAAAAGGCCTAAGCCAGTAACGGCCATTACACAGACATCCCGTTAATCACGGAGACGAAAGAGCTATGAACGAAGCAATTGGGATGATTGAGACCAAGGGATTGGTCGCGCAAATCGAAGCGTCGGATGCGATGCTCAAATCGGCCAATGTGGAACTCGTAAAACAGATCCAAATTGGCGGGGCCTATGTCACAACGGTGATCCGAGGCGACGTCGGTTCCGTCCGGGCGGCAATCGACGCCGGTGCACAAGCCGCCTCGCAATGCGGCGAGTTGGTCAGTGCGCACTTGATTCCACGGCCGTCGGATGGACTGATGGAAAACTTCATCTAGGGGTCTAATCGACTTGTCGATGCGTCACATGGAGGAGCACCATGAAAATCCTGGTCGCCAATCTCGGGTCCACGAGCTTCAAGTACCGCCTGTTCGACATGGATGACGAGAGTCAATTGGCTCGCGGCGGCATTGATCGGATCGGGCAAGGGGAAGGGCAATGCTTTGTCGAGATTGGGGAGCATCGCGACGAGATGTCTCGCGAGATTCCCGATCATGCCGAAGCGGTCAACATTTGCTTGCAGCAGTTGACTAACCCGGAGTGGGGCTGTTTGTCGTCGGTGGATGATGTCGCCGGGATCGGATTCAAGGCGGTGTTCGCGGGCGATATGAGCGGCGTGCGAATCGTCAATGATGCGTTGTTGGATCGGATGGAAGAGTTGGCGGATGTGGCTCCGGCTCACAACCCGCCTTACGCTCGAGCCATGCGGCAGTTGCGGAAAGCGTTTCCGGAAATTCCGTTGGTCGCCGCGTTGGAAACCGGATTCCACGAAACCATTCCGGACGAAAACCGCGTCTACGCCGTCCCGCACGAATGGCGAGACAAATACCACATACAGCGTTGGGGATTTCACGGAGCCAGTCATCGCTATATCGGCGGACGCATTGCCGAGATCCTTGGTCGAGACGACTTGCGAGTCATTTCGTGCCATCTCGGCGGCAGCAATTCGCTGTGTGCGATGAAAGGCGGAGAGTCGATGGCGAACAGTTTGGGCATGACGCCGCAAACCGGGTTGCCGCACAACAATCGAGTCGGCGACTTTGACCCGTTCGCGTTGCCCGTATTGATGCGGGCGACGGGCAAGAGTTTGGAAGATCTGCTCGACGACTTATCGAAGCGGAGCGGGTTGCTCGGAATCAGCGGCTTGAGCGCGGATTGCCGAGACTTGGAACAAGCGGCCGACGAAGGCCACGCACGAGCCGACTTGGCGTTGCGGGCTTTCACGGCATCGATTCGACACTACACGGGAGCCTACTTGACGGTGCTCGGCGGCGCGGACGTGATCGTCTTCACCGGCGGCATCGGAGAAAACAGCGACCGCATTCGCCGAGACGTGTGCCACAACATGGAGTGGGCCGGCATTCGGCTGTGCGAAGAACGGAATCAGAACGTTAGCGGCGAAACGAAGGTGTCAGCGGACGACAGTGACGTTGAGGTTTGGGTGGTGCCGACGAATGAGGAAATCGTCGTGGCGCGACAGTCGGTGGAAAGGTTGAAGGATGAAGGATGAAGGATGAAGGATGCTAGAAGTCAAACATGAGGCGGAAATGATGGATGAATCGGAATCTAGCAGTCCTGCACCGCAGGATCTGAGGCAGCGGACGAAGCAGTTTGCATTGCGTATTATTCGACTTAATTCGGCGTTGCCAAAGTCGACCGAGGCACAGGTTTTAGGAAAGCAGTTGTTGCGTTAGGGTACGTCGGTTGGTGCTCATTACCGTGAAGCGACGCGCGGACGTTCGAACGCGGAGTTCATTAGCAAGATCGAAGGTGGGTTGCAGGAGTTGGACGAATCGACTTATTGGATCGAGCTACTTATCGAAAGCGGAATTCTTAAAGCGGATCGACTCTCAAATCTCTTATTGGAAGCCAATGAGCTAACCGCGATTCTGGTCACTTGTGCCAAGAATGCAAAAGCCAAGAAGTAATTCATCCTTCCACCTTCATCCTTGGAAATGTCATGTTTATTGGACGAATCACCGGCAGTTTGGTCATGACGCAAAAGGCGGCCTCAATGGTCGGCCAGAAGTTGCTCGTGGTCGAACCGTTGCGTGTTGATGAAAAGACCAAGGATGAATTGAAGCCCACGGGCAGGACGTTCGTGGTGGTCGACACGCTCGGAGCGGGTGAAGGCGAAGTGGTGTTGTGCGTGCAGGGCTCGAGTGCTCGGTTCATGCCCGAAACCAAAACTTTGCCGATCGATGCGGCCGTGGTGGGGATCGTTGACACGGTGCAGATCGGGTCGAAACGGATTTTTGGGCAATAGGCGGAGCATCGACATGCCGAGTCGTCACCAACATCGCGCCATGGAGCAGCAGTTCAAAGATGTCCCGTCGGTTGCTCGTACGGCGATGGTCATCGCTGCTGCGTTGATTTTCGGGGAACTGGTGTTTGCGGGGATCGTGCTGTTGACCGGCTGGGGACAACCTCCGGGCGACATCGTGGTGCCGATCGTCATGCTGGCACTTGCAGTGATGGAATTACCGATCTTGCTAGTCGTCGCACCGACGATCACCAAGAACAACGTACGGGCCGCATACGCCTTGGACTCGTTTCGTGATAGGCCGGAAGTCAGTCTCGCGACTGTCTATCTCACGCGAATGATCATTGTATTTGCTCTGCTGGAAGGAGCCTGTTTCGGAAATCTGATCGGCTTCATGGTGGGACATCATGTGTGGTCGTTGGCGGTTGCCGGGTGCTTGATGTTTGGTCAACTGGTCATCTTTCCGTCGCGAAATCGCATCGACAACTGGATCGAAGATCAGAAGCGTAAGTATGAACGTGGTGAGATTGAGATGCATCACTAATTCGAACCCCTAGTAGCATGGGACCATTGTCCCGTGACCGCTCGGGACAATGGTCCCAAGCTACGTTGAGTTTTCCCCTCGAACTCTGAGGAATCAATAGACATGGTGCAGGCAACCGAAACAGCAATTCGGCAAGTGGTTCAAGAAGTGTTGGCCCAACTCGGCAGTCGTACGAATGGTGCGACTCGACCATCGACGGGCGGTGATTGGGGCGTTCATCAGACCGTGGATGCCGCTGCCGCTGCCGCGAACGATGGCTTCCAGCAACTTAAGAAGGCGTCGCTGGAAGATCGCGGGAAGGTGATCGAATGCGTGCGTCGCATTTGTGACGAACAGGCCGAAGAACTCGGTCGACTGGAAATGGAAGAGACCAAGATCGGCCGGCTGGATCACAAGATCGAGAAGCTGAAGATCATCAAACTTGCACCCGGCATGGAGTTCATGCGAACGGACGCCGTCAGCGGCGACAACGGCTTGACGATCACCGAGTACGCGCCGTTTGGCGTCATCGGAGCCATCACGCCGGTAACGCATTCACTGCCCACATTGGCCGGCAACGCCGTGAGCATGATCGCGTCCGGCAACACGATCGTGTGCAATCCGCATCCCAGCGGTGCCAAGATTGCTTGCGAAGGTGTGCGACGATTCAATCGAGCCATCCACGAAGCCACGGGCCTGACAAACCTGATCAACATCATCGAGACCCCGACGCTCGAAACGGCCGAGGAAGTCTTCAACCATCGCGGCATCCGCTTGCTGTGCGTTACCGGCGGCCCCGGCGTGGCTCGCGCGGCTTTGGCCAGCAAGAAGCGCGCAATCGTGGCCGGACCCGGTAATCCGCCGGTCGTGGTCGACGAGACCGCGGACATCGCCAACGCCGCCGATTCGATCGTCAAGGGCGCGGCGTACGACAACAACTTGCTGTGCATCGGCGAAAAAGAAGTCTTCGCCGTGGACGCCATCTTCAACCAGTTGATGGACGCCGTCGGCTGGCACGGGGGTTATGGCCTGGACGCGAAGCAAGTCGAACAACTGACATCGCTGGCGTTTTCGCCGCCGACGGAACCGGGCGGGCACCACGTGCTGAACCGAGACATGATCGGCAAGGACGCTGCCGTGTTGGCTCGGATGATTGGACTCAACGTCCCGGCTGATACGCAGATTCTGTACGGCGAAACGGACACGTCCAATCCATTCGTGCCCGAGGAACAGATGATGCCGTTCATCCCGTTCGTCCGCTGTCGCGATGCCGATCACGCCATTGCATTGGCGGTGGAGTTCGAACACGGCTTCGGTCACACGGGCATTATTCACAGTCGAAACGTGAGAAACATGACCAAGATGGGCCGGGCGATGGACACCACGCTGTTCATCAAGAACGGTCCATGCATGGCCGGCTTGGGGCTCGGCGGCGAAGGCTACCTGTCGTTCAGCATCGCAACGCCGACGGGTGAAGGCGTCACCAACCCGATGACGTTCACTCGCCAAAGACGTTGTGCCTTGGTGGATGACCTACGCATTTTCTAAGCCCGCGCTCATTTCTCCGCCTTCATCCTTCCGCCTTTACTCTAAATCTCATGCAACTTGCTCAGGTCATCGGCCACGCGACTTCGACCGTCAAGCATCCGTCGCTTGCCGGTTGGCGATTGGTCGTGACTCAACCCCTCGACGCGGTTGGCAAAGCGGATGGAGTCCCACTTCTGGCGATCGACGATGTCGGCTGCGGCGTGGGAGACACGGTCATGCTGACCAGTGACGGCCAAATGGTGCGGGAATTGGTGAAAAGAAGTGACTCGCCCATTCGCTGGGCGATTATCGGTATCTGCGACGAATGAACATTGACCAACAACTCGTCCGGCAAATTGTGGCCCGAGTGCTCGATCAAATCGGCACCACGCCCGCAACGCTGCGCGACGAACCGGCGATGCCCGTGGAAACGACCGCGGCAACCACCGGCGCGTTGGTGATCGACGACAAGGTGGTTACGGGCGACCTGTTGGAAGCTCGCCTGCATGGTCGGCAGCGGGTTGCGTTTGCGAATGGCTCGATTTTGACGCCGAGTGCTAAAGACGTGTTGCGACGATGCGGCACGGAATGGAATCGGATCGACCTGCGGAAGACGTCGGAAACCGGACTGGCCTGGAAGGCGATCGTGTTGCGATCCGTGCCGGCGCTGGATGCGGCAATCGACGATGTGTCGGGATGGAGCCGCGAGTTAACAGGTTCGGAGCGCGAAGCGGTGGACTCGGGGATCAGCTCAATTTGCCGAGCGGATGCAACGGGCGTGTGTCTGTTTTCGGCGAGCCCGGAGCGAACGGCATGTCGCTGCAATCGCAACGAGCGGGTTCGGGCGGCGGTCGTTGCCGACATCGGCGGAGTGCGGAGAATTCAGTCGGACTTGGGGGCCAACGTGTATTGCGTGAATCCCGAGGGCCGGAGTTACTTTCAACTGCGAAACATGTTGCGGGCGGTTTCGTCCGTAAGTCCTCAGGCATCGAAGGAGTGGACCTAATGCTCATGGCGGATGTCATCGGCAAAGTGACGTTGTCGCGGTGCCACGAATCGCTCGTGGGAGCCCGCTGGTTGGTTGCCGTCCCGCTTTCGAAAGAGGGGCTGAAAGGGAAAAAGTCCCTCCGAGGAGAACCGTTTGTCGTGTTTGACGAACTGGGAGCCAACGCGGACACGTTGATCGCGGTCAGCGAGGGAGCGGAAGCCGCTGCGGCGTTTCACCCGGATACAAAACCGATCGATGCGTATAACGCGGCAATCTTGGATCGTGTGACCATCGAAGATTAGTAGCACATTGAATCCGACGTTTTATTTAGTATTGACTTGATAATTCTTCTTCGAACCGCGACGCGGTAGCCACCGTCACCAGACGGTGGAAAACCACGCTCTGGCGAGAGTGGCTACCCTGCATTCATGAATTGGAGCCAGCGATGGAAAACAAATGGAACAGCGGCATTCACGATCGCAAGCTCAAAGAGCAAATCTGCGAGATCGGTCGTCGTGTATACAACAAGGGGTTTGCCGCCGCGAACGACGGCAATATCTCGATCCGCGTCGGCGAGAACGAAGTGCTGTGTAGCCCCACCATGATCTGCAAAGGATTCATGGAACCGGACGACATCTGTGCCGTTGATCTCGACGGTAATCAGATCGCTGGTAAGAAAAAACGCACCAGCGAAGTGTTGTTACACCTGACGATCATGAAGCATCGCCCAGATGTCAAAGCGGTCGTGCATTGCCATCCGCCGCATGCGACGGCGTTTGCGGTTGCGGGCGAAGCGATTCCGCAATGCATTCTGCCGGAAGTGGAAGTGTTTATGGGCGAGATCCCAATCGCGCCTTACGAAACTCCGGGCGGGCAGGATTTCGCCGACACGGTGATTCCATTCCTTGAGGCAACGAGTACGATCATCTTGAAGAACCACGGCACGGTGAGTTTCGGCAAGGATCTTCAAGAAGCGTATTGGAAGACGGAGATCCTGGACGCCTATTGTCGAATCTTGTTGCTGGCAAAACAAATCGGCCCAATCAATTATCTGGACGAACGCGAGTCTCGCGAGTTGTTGGATCTCAAGAAGAAATGGGGCTTCGATGATCCGCGGTTCCACAATGAAGATTGCGATCTTTGCGGCAACAGTGCATTTCGAGACGGCTACAAAGAGAAGTTGCCTCATCAGGGGGCCTTCGACACCGTGCCGAGTTATCCCGGCTATTTGCAGGGCGCGTCGTGTTCGTCCAAGCCGTCGGGCTCCGATCAAGAAGACTTGGTGAAGGCCATTACGGATCAAGTCATGGCGTCACTCGGGATGTAGTCGCGGATCAGCATTGAGTCTGCGCACGTCGTTTAACCGTTAGCCGCGGGCGTACGCGTTCGAGCAGCGAAAACGCGTACGCCTGCGGCTGACGGTTAAACAAGTCGGCAACGTGCGTGTTGAGAAAACACAATTAACGTCCGGGGAATATCATGAAAGTCAGCATTGTTGGTGGAGGCGGCCTTGTTGGATCCTGTGCGGCATTCGCGTTGCAAGCGGGCCGCATTGTGCGTGAGATCGCGTTGGTCGATGTGAACCGCGACTTGTGTGAAGGACAGGCTCTCGATCTATTGCATGGCAGTTCGCTAACGGCCGATCAGAAGATCACCGCGAACGGCACCGAAGCCGTAATCGACAGCGACGTCATTGTGATTACCGCCGGCTCTCGGCGCAAGCCCGATGAAAGTCGGCTGGACTTGATCAATCGCAATGTGGACCTGTTTCGCAAAATCCTGGCCGACATCAAATCGCACGGCATGAAGCAGGATGCCATTGTGTTCGTGGTCTCGAACCCGGTGGACGTGCTGACTTACTTGGCGGTCAAGGAGTTGCCATTGCCGAGCCATCAAGTGATCGGCTTGGGAACGGTGTTGGATACGACTCGCCTGCGAAGCATGCTGGCGTTGCAATTGGACGTGCCGCCCACGCAAGTCCAGGCCACGATCCTGGGCGAACACGGCGACAGCATGGTGCCGATTTGGTCGGCGGCACAGATCGGTGGATTGCCGTTGGACAAGTTCCCCGGCGTCAATCAATCGGTGATCTCCGAAGTGGAAAAGAAGACTCGCGGCAGCGGGGCGGAAGTGATCGGCAAGAAAGGCGGAGCCGGCTTCGCGGTGGGCGTTTCGATCGCCGACGTGATCCACTCCATCGCCTTGGATCAGCGTCGAATCATGCCCGTATCGTCGCTGCAAAATGGGGCGTACGGCCTTCGCGACGTGACGGTTTCCGTGCCCACGGTGATGGGCCGAGCGGGAGTGCTTGACCGGATCGAGATCGATCTGTGGCCCAAAGAGCGCATGGCGCTCCAGAACTCGGGCAACGTCGTCCGTAACACAATCGACAAGGTCGTCGGCTGATTCGGACAATGCGTTGGGGAACGCTCAGAGAACTTCGAACGTCATCCGCACTCAGGCCGTCACGCAACTGTGTGGATGCCGTGCTGTCGCCAAGACATCTCATGCGCTGACATTTCGACACGACACCGCGTGAATGGATCTCGATGGTTGATTCCGTCTATTGTCCAATGCGGCTCGCCTTGGCCATCCACGAAACTTTTGGCTTCGTGTCTCGGTGCCCTCTGCGGCGATGATCGACCGAACGAGGACGTGGCATGGCGCTCTCCAATAACCGCGTGGAACGGCTCAGCATGTTGTGTGCGATGTACTTCGCGCAAGGCCTGCCCTGGGGTTTCATGGTCACCGCCGTGATCAGTTATTTGACCGGGCTGAAACAGGATCCCATCTTGCCGGAGGAAGCCGCGAATCTCTCCGCCATGATTCTGCTGCCCTGGACATTCAAGCTGGTCTGGGCTCCGTTCATCGACACGATGACGATTCGATCCATGGGCCGCCGCCGCCCGTGGATCATCGGGGCGGAATTGATGATGGCGATGTCGTTATTGGCCATGCTGACCATGGGCGATCTTCGAAGCGACATCTCACTGCTCGGGTGGATGTTCTTTTTGCACAATTGTTTCGCGTCACTGCAAGACGTCTGCACGGACGCGCTGGCCGTGGATATCTTGCCGATCGACGAGCAAGGGCAGGCCAACGGGCTGATGTGGGGCTCGAAGCTGGTGGGCAAGGCCGTGGGGGCGTCGCTGATGGCGATCGTCATGAACGAGTTTGGGTTCGCCGAGGCGGTGCTGGTGCAGTTCGTGTTCTTGATGCTCATCATGCTGTTTCCCATCATGCTTGTGGAACGACCGGGCGAAAAACGCTTGCCGTGGACTCCCGGTCAAGCTAGTCCGGACGGAGCCGCCGCCAGCATTCGCCCCTTTTCAGAAGTCGTGCAAGACCTCAGGCAGGCATTCGGCATGATTACGACTTCGGTATACTTCGTCTTCGGCTGCATTCACGTCATCGGTTGGGGAATCGTCGAAGTCATCACCAAGCCGCTGTACACCAAGGCGGTCGAGTTTGGCGGCCTGGGCTGGCACTCGGTGAATTACTCACAAGTGGCCGGCGCGGCGGTCATTTCCGAGGGGCTCGGGGCACTCCTTGGAGGCTGGCTGGCGGATCGAGTCGGTCGCAAGATGGTGATCGTCATCGGAGCGGGTGGCTACGGATTCCTACACATCCTCTACGCGATGACTCCCCAGATGTGGCACCATGACTGGTACTCGGCCTGCTATCTGTGGTTGAGCCCCGGAGTCCTAGCGATGGGATCGGTCGGGTTTCTCGCACTGGGCATGCAACTGTCTTGGACCAAGGCGTCGGCGACGATGTTCACGGTTTACATGACAATGTCCAACGTGGGCCACGTAATCGGAAACAAGCTGGTGGGTTACTTGCAAAACGTGAGCGTGATTCCCGGAGTGGATCTGGTTCCGGAAGGCGAACCGATTCCACAGGAACTCTTGAACGTGCCAACCAGTCTCATTACTGAACGGGGTGTGTTCCTGACCTTCGTAGACACGTTCTACATAGCGGGATTCGCCATGTTGCTGCCGTTGCTGTTGTTGATGTTGGTCCATCCGATGCAAGTCGAAAAAGCCAAAGCCGCCCTCGTCGCCGCCGACGACGACACGGGTGACGACGATGTATTTCAGTCGTAGTGCTTAGCTTAGCCGAATTCACTTGATGAATCGGAATTCTTTGTCTCGTACTAATGCCGGAACTGCGCGAAGCTTGTTCCGGCGTACAGAATTGCGGCGTAGTCGCGTCGTACTACAACCTCGCAACTTGTTTTCCTGCGCATTTTTCACCACTGACCCTGTGTTAGTGGAAAAATGACTGAATGCTACCGAACGTCCCCCGCGCGAACACGCATCCACCGACCCCCGCGTCGGTGGGGCGACGGCTCTCACGGCTGGAGATCAATCGTGGGCTCCACCGACACCGGGGTCGGTGGTACGAAAAAGTTGGTACAACCTACGTTTGCTTGCGGCCAAGCTAAGCTAAGCGGGCTGTGTTGTTTAACTATTCTCTACGCGGCCAAAGATGACTCGTTTAACCGCACGCCGTAGGCACGCGCGTTTGGGCACACGA
>JAQBZS010001012.1 GCA_027622115.1 Planctomycetota bacterium
TGGGTTTTCAGTAGGTTATTAATTGTGGGCTGCCTTGGATTACCGCGTAAGGACGGATGCACACTATGAAAGAGGTCCGGGACTTACTCATTGGTTTGTTTGCCGTGGAACTGAAGCTGATCACGCGCGAGCAACTGAGTCGGACTTTTCATGAATGGACGGAAACAAATGCCGGCGACTCGTTTGGAGCCTATCTCCTCACTCATGAGTTGATCGTCGAGTCCGATCGGTTGAGGATCGAAGCCAAAGTCGATGCACAGCTTGAGACTGACGAGCATTCCGTCCGGTCTGCGGTCTGGAAAGCGCTCATGCATGCCGCCGCGCAAAATGACGATGATTTCGGCAGCGGGAGCATACAGGATACGATCAACAATGTGTTTCGCGATTCGGAAGCCGCCCAAAACACGATCGATTACGACCCCACCGGGGATGCGACCCACATGCCCGAGAGTTTCGGCCGATCCGACTCGGGCGCTCCCCAGATTTCCGGCAACTCTCGCGGGTGGATCGACGACCTTTCCGAGCCATCACGTTCGCGTTACTCGCGGACTCGAGTTCATAGCCAGGGCGGATTGGGACGCGTGTGGTTGGCTCGCGACCAGCACCTCAATCGCGAAGTGGCCTTGAAAGAGATTCGCCGGGATCGGGGTGTCAATCCCGAGAAAATTCGCCGCTTCATGCGCGAAGCCCAGATCACCGGGCAACTCGAACATCCCAACATCATCCCGGTTTATGAATTGGAATCGGATGGGGCGCACGGGCCGTTCTACACCATGAAATTCATGCGGGGCGAGACGCTGGCCAAGCGGATCACCAACTATCACAACGAACGGCAGGACGGCGAATCGAACAGCCTGCCGTTGACGCAGCTCTTGGCGTCGTTCGTCGGAATTTGCCATGCGATTGCCTACGCGCATTCTCGCGGCGTGATTCATCGAGATCTCAAGCCCGACAACGTCATGATCGGTGCGTTTGGCGAGGTGATCGTGTTGGATTGGGGACTCGCGAAAACCGCCGAGGAAGCCGGCGACGAGGTTTCCGGCGATGCATCCGACAAGTCTGCGGGGGACGGACCGGCGGTTGAAGTCGTCGGCGACGCAGCAATCGACAAGATGGAGCACGGACAAGTCATCGGCACTCCGCGATTCATGGCTCCGGAACAGGCGGAAGGAAGCGTGAAACTGATGGGGCCTGCCACCGACATTTATGGGCTCGGCGCGGTGTTGTTTGCCATACTTACTTCGCAAGCGCCGCATCGCTTTCGCGGTGCATCGGAGGCCAAGTCGACGCGAAACCTGCTGACTCAAATCGCGACCGAGGAATCGCCGTCGGCCCGAGCGATCCTGCCCAGCGTTCCCAAGGCGTTGGATGCGATCTGCAAGAAGGCGATGGCGCGACTGCCGGGTGATCGATACGACTCCGCGCTCGACGTGGCCAACGACGTCCAACGCTGGCTGGCCGACGAACCGGTTTCCGTTCACCGCGCGCCGATCCGAGAAAAACTCCTGCGCTGGATGCGGCGACATAAGGCGTGGACGATGGCCTCGGCCGTGGCCCTGTTGGTGGTCAGCCTGGTTTCGATGACCGCGACAATCGTCGTCGCTCAAGCTCGCGACGCCGCCGTCGAGGCTCGTGGGGAAGCCGAAGCGGCGCTCATCAAAGAACAGTTGGCGTTGGCGGCCGAAACGGAAGCGCGGCAAGAAGCCACGCGAATGCTCCGGAAGGCTCGCGAGGCCGTGGATCGCTCATTCACCGGCGTCAGCATGGTCCTCAAGAATTTCCCCGGCATGCAGTGGTTGCGGATCGAGTTGTTGAAACAAGCGGCCGGCGATTACGAGGGTTTCGCTCGCGAGAAAGGCACGCTGCCGGAATTGCGGTTGGAGACGGCTCGGGCGTTCTCGCGGCTCGGCGAGGTCCAAAACCTCATCGGAGACACCAAGTCCTCCGAAGCCGCGTACCGTTCCGCTGAAACGAATTATCGTGAGTTGCTGCCGCTGCTGACCGATGACGAGTCGGTCCCGGTGGAACTCGCCGGGACGTTGTCGATGTTGGGTTCGCTCTACACCAACCGCAACGAATTCCCGACGGCTGGAAACGAATTTGATGCCGCGCTCACGGTGATCGCCGACGTTGAAACCACAAGCGACGCAACGCGTGTGAAGTCGGCGAAAGCGGCCGTCCTGCTCAACTCGGCCACCCTGTTGGCGAAGATCAAACAATACGCGGATGCCGAGCAACGTCTGCAAGACGCCAAGTCGGTCTTCAAGACGTTGGCGCGGACGAGTGACGACGCTCGGCATCTCGAAGGCTTGGCGGCCGTTCACATCCGACTCGGAAAGCTGCACATCGAGCGACGCCGATTTGAAAGCGCGATCGTGGAACTCAAAGCCGGCAGCGACGTTTACCGCGCGCTCCGGCAAGGTGCCGATGAACCACGCTTCCTGGAAGGACTGGCCACTTGCCAAATCGATATCGGCAACGCGTTCAAGTATTTGGGCGACGATGCGGAAGCGATCAAGCAATACGCGGAAGCCGTACAACATTTCAACACGCTCCTGGTGGCTCGCCCCGGTGTTCCGTACTACCGCGAAATGATCGCGGTGCTCGGGCTGAACGTCGCACAAATCAGAACCGTCGAGGGACGCAACGAGATGGCCAAGCAATTGGCCGAGTCGGCGTTCCACACGTTTGATGAATTAATTCTTTCGACACCGGACGACCTTTCCGTGCCGCAGTACCTGCTGGAACGTGGCGCGAGTGCTGCAACGCTGGCGATGATCCATCGTGATCTTCAGTCACGCGATGCGGACGGCACGGAACTCGCGAGAAAATTCGCCGGTCAAGCGATCGACGACTTCACCAAACTCCGTACCAAGTTTCCCGAAATCGTCGACTATCAGCATCGGCTGGGCGTGGCCTTGACGGATGCCGCACGTGGACTCGCAATGTCTTACGATCTCGATGCAGCGGCAGCCGCCGAACTGACGTTTGCCAATGCCGTCTCCGTCTTTGAGGGTCTCATCGCAAAAGACCCCGACGACAAATCCACGCAAGACAAATTCGCGACGGCGTGTCTCCACTTCGCGGATTTATTGTCGGGCGTGGAAACGCGGCAAGCTGATGCGGCGAAGCTGTACGAAAAAGCGATTGCCCTGCGTCGGAATGTGCAAGAAACGGCCGAGCAATTGGACCGTCATGCG